>JBKEAX010000018.1:0-19259 GCA_047972825.1 Hyphomicrobiaceae bacterium
TGGCTTCCGGGTCAATGCAGGTGACGATTTCAAGGCGGAAGGGTTGTTTGGGCGGTGCCTTCAATGTCAGGCTGTCGCCGGCCAGTTCATAATCCTGCTTGAGTTTTAATTCGACCCCATCCAGCCTGATCTGTTTGAGTTCGAGCTGTTCACCATCCAGATGAAGGGGACCAGGCTTGCTGACGCCAGGATTGGGCCGCAGCGAGAGTGTGGAGCCTATTTTGGTACAGTGTGGATCCAGCTGCACATCCAGAGTGACGTCGTCGATAAGGTAGGAAGGCGGCTGATAGTCCTTGAGCCGGATGGGGCGAGGTGTATCGGTTTTCATGCCGCGTTCTCACGAGGTGTTGTAAATTCTTGGGGGAGCGTATTCGAGGGCCTTTGAGCGTGATCGATCTGGTTCTTGCCCAGAAGCAACTAGGGTCGGGACCCTATCATATATTCAAAGGCCGGGCTTGGTTATTGCGTTGCTGGTGGCTGAGTGGCTGCACGTCATGCCATATCAACGTTTGGAACGCTGGTGCGATCGCTGTGACTTGTGCTTTGCTGGAGGCCTTGTTTGCGAGCCTGTTACCAGGCAACCGCGGCTCCAACTCCACTTGTCGCAGCAAACATGTGCGCCTAGTGGCCTGTCGCGCCAAAATTGAAACATAGCCGCAACCGCATACAATTTTGGCGCGACATGAAGGCCACTAGCAAAATCATTGGCGTACTGTGGCGTTTATCGCGCCCTAGGGTCCGGACCCAATAGTACTGAGTCCGCAAGATCGCCAGCCGAGGCGAAAGAGGCAAGTGGACGGAGCGCAGGACATGCCGGGCATATTCAAGCGAAGAACGCGCAGCATATTTCGTCTCGGCTGCGACCCTTCGGACAGTCCGGGTTTGCCCGCCTGGTGCGTTGCGCTCACTTGGAAATCAACCAGATTTCCGGCACTCGCGCGCCTGCCAGGCAAACAAACCCGGACTGTCTTGGACCTATTGTTATTGAGTCCGGACCCTAGGCCAATCGCCCGTGCCTGCTGCAGCACGACGGGCTCATTGCGTGAAGGCTTCCATGAATTGGGCTCAAACGTCAGCCACTTACGCAGCTTCTTGCCGTAGCGCCCACTTGCCCGCAACCCGCCTGAGACTTTCCCGTGCCTTCGCGAGCCCCGCTGCGCGTTCCTCTGGGTTGGCGAACTGCATGGGTTCAGCATTCACGATGTCCGGGTCAGCAATCCCAAGGAACCCGAACACAGCACGCAAAGCCGGGGTCAGCGCATCCATGCCGGCATAGGGTGATCCAGGCCCCTGATTGGCGCCGCGTGTCGTGATGATCAACACCTTGTCCTGTTGCAGATAGCCTTCCGTACCGCCATCAGGCGTGAAACCGTATGTCAGGTCCGTGCGCACGATCGCATCGACAAACGCCTTGAATGTTGATGGCATGGACCAGTTGTACATCGGCATCGAGAACAGCAATGCATCAGCAGCAAGAAGGCGCGCGCACAAGGCATCTGATGGCTCAAGCGTTGCCTTCATTTCCGCAGTACGCTCGCTGGCTGGCGTATAGGTGGCCTTGGCAAAGGCCGCGGTTACATGTGCTGGTGTCTGCTCGGCAAGGTCAAGATGATCTATTTCAAGAGCAGGAAAATCTCTCTTGATGTGTGAGACGAACTCATCCGCCAACATGCGCGAGTTGGATTTTTCGCCTTTGGGACTCGCATCAACACGCAGAAGTTTCATGGTTTCATCTCCTGGTTCCAGTTTGCTTTCTTGAACTATTGCGCTCTTCAAGCCAGGCGGAGACATCACCTCCGAAGGCTTTATCGGCCTTGCGCGACACGCTCGCTGCCAGATCGGCAAGAGTCGTTTTCTTGAGAGAATCGCGCATCGCCCGTTCCGCTTTGATCATCACCGCATGGATCGAACACACGCCGTCGATCGCCCATGAAGGAGGCGATTCACCAAAAACTGCGCAATTTCCTCGGATTTCCCGACATTCGAAAATCGGCCGGTCGCCATCAACAGCCAGCACGACATCGTGAACCGAGATGCCTGAAGGCTTGCGGGCAAGTCGAATACCGCCCCGCAGCCCTTCTGTGGTTTCCACCAGACCAGCCTTCTGCAGCTTGGTGAACAGTTTTGCTGTGAATTCAACCGGTATGCCCTGCAGGTCGGCAAGGTCACGGCTCCCAGGACTGAAGTCTGCGTCACCCTGGTCAACAAGGAACAGCAGGCAGTGCAGGGCGTATTCGACACCGGTACTGACGTAGGCCATATAAACTCCGATTAGATTGATCGGAGTTATAGAGTCTCAAACATGCCTGGGCAAGAAATTTGTGGTTGGCACAAAAAATGAGGGGCCTGCCGCATGGCAAGCCCCTCCCCTCAAATTACTTTCTTCGCATTGACGCCAGCACGCTTCCTGCCGAGACAACGACAGGAGGCCGTGCCGCTATCACTACTCCGCAGCGTCAGCCGTTTCCGGTTCGGGCACTGCGATCTTTTCCACTTTACAAGCACAGAACTTGAACTCTGGGATCTTGCCCATCGGATCAAGCTGCGGGTTGGTCAGCGCGTTTGCCGGCGCCTCAGCGAAGGCAAACGGAATGAACACCATGCCTTGCGCCGTATCGCGGTCGGCACGCGCCTTCAGCACGATCTCGCCACGCCGCGTCGCCACCGCCACCATATCGCCCGGCCCGATATTCATACGCTCCATGTCACGCGGATTAAGGCCAACGATAGCTTCCGGCTCAAGCGCATCGAGCGTCGAGGCCCGCCGCGTCATTGAACCGGTGTGCCAATGCTCCAGCAGCCGGCCCGTCGTCAACACCATCGGGAAGTCGTCGTCGGGTAGTTCGTGTGGTGCCAGCAGTGCCGCAGGAACAATCTTCGCGCGGCCCGACTTGGTCGGGAAGGATTGCGAGAAGATGATCTCGTTGCCTGGCTTGTCTGGCGCATCGCACGGATACGTCACCGCGTCTTCGCGCTCAAGCCGCTCCCAGGTGATGTTTTTCAGCGATGGCATGACGCTCGCCATCTCCGTGAACACCTCAGAGACATGCGAATAGTTCCAGTCAAGCCCCATCCGCTGCGCAATTTCCTGGAGGATTTTCCAGTCCTGCCGCGCCTCGCCTGGTGGCGAAATGACCGGCCGGCCGATCTGCACCTGACGGTTGGTATTGGTGAACGACCCAAGCTTTTCTGCATGCGCAGAAGCCGGCAGAACGATATCCGCCTGCCACGCCGTTTCGGTCATAAAGATGTCCTGTACGACGAACAGTTCAAGGTCGCACAAGGCCTGGCGAGCCTGACGAACGTTTGGATCCGACATCGCCGGGTTCTCACCCATGACAAACATCGCCTTCACCATACCCTCGTGAATCGAGTGCATGATCTCGATGACGGTCAAGCCACGGTTGGGGTCAAGCGTCGTATTCCATAGCTTTTCGTACTTGTGCCGCGTTTCGTCGTCCTCAACCGATATGTAGTCTGGATAGACCATCGGGATGAGGCCGGCATCAGAAGCACCCTGCACGTTATTCTGGCCACGAAGCGGATGTAGCCCCGTACCTGGACGCCCGATCTGTCCCGTCACCAACGCCAGTGCGATCAGGCAACGCGAGTTGTCGGTGCCGTGCGTGTGCTGCGACACGCCCATGCCCCAGAAGATGATGGAACCCTGCGACCGAGCATAAAGCCTTGCCACCTCTCGAATGACGTCAGCATCAATGCCGCAAATCGGCGCCATGCGCTCCGGCGAGAACGAACGAACCTTGGCGCGAAGGCCGTCATAACCTTCGGTATGCGCCTGCACGTACTGCACATCGACCATGCCTTCTTCGATGATCGTATGCAGCATGGCGTTGAGCAGCGCCACGTCCTGAGCCGGTTTGAAGTTGAGGACATGCGTCGCATAACGTGCAAGACCCGAGTGCTGACCGCGCGGATCCATGATGATGAGGTTCGCACCGCGGGCCGCCGCCTGCTTCAGATACGTCGCGGCAACCGGATGGTTTTCAGCCGGCCGGGCACCGATGACGATGATCGTCTCGGCATCTTTGGCCGCCGTGAAGGGCGCAGTAACGGCGCCGGAATTGACACCTTCCATCAGCGCCGCCACCGACGAGGCATGACATAGCCGCGTGCAATGATCGACGTTGTTGGTGCCGAAGCCCTGGCGAACCAGTTTCTGGAAAAGATAGGCTTCTTCGTTCGAACCCTTGGCTGAGCCGAGCCCTGCGAGCACGGATGGGCCCCAGGTCTCTCTCAAACGCTTGAAGCCGCTGGCAGCCATATCCAGCGCCTCATCCCAGGTTGCTTCCCGGAAAACGTCGAGAATCTCATCATAGGTCCGCGGAATCAGACATTCCCGTTTGGCGCTGCCTTCGCGACGGATAAGCGGTTTGGTCAGGCGGTCGGGATGATGGATATAATCAAATCCGAAGCGGCCCTTGACGCATAACCGGTTCTCGTTTGCCGGGCCGTCTCGCCCGTCGACATAAAGGATGCGGTCGTCCTTGACATGCACTGTCGTTTGGCAACCGACCCCGCAATAAGGGCATATGGTCTCTACACTCTTGTCTTCGAATTCAACGCGCTTGCCCGTCTCCTTGTCGAGCAGACGTGCTTCCATCAAAGCGCCTGTTGGACATGCCTGCACGCACTCACCGCACGCAACGCAGGTTGATGTGCCCATCGGATCGTCAAAGTCGAACACAACCTTTGCGCCATGGCCACGATACGCCATGCCGATAACATCATTCATCTGCACTTCGCGGCAAGCACGCACACACAAGTTGCAATTGATACAGGCATCGAGATTGACGGAGATGGCCGCATGCGAAGTGTCGGCCCGCGGCTTTTCACCTGCCGGGTAGCGGCTCGCGGCATCAATCCCCATCTGGTCGACCCATGACCAGAACTTCGACTTGGGATCGTGCCCATCCTCGCGCGATGGCTGATCCGACAGCAACAACTCAAACACCATCTCGCGCGATTTCTTGGCGCGTTCGGACGCCGTTTTCACGGCCATTCCATCGCTGACTTTTCGCTGACACGAAGCCGTCAGCACACGTTCGCCTTCCACTTCCACCATACAGGCACGGCAGTTGCCATCGGAACGATAGCCCGGCTCCGGTAGCCAGCACAGGTGCGGAATTTTCGTACCTTCGCGCTTTGCCACCTGCCAGATCGTCTCCCCGGCTTCGGCTTCAACCTCCCGACCGTCCAGTGTAAACTTGATTTTTTCTGACATGATCTCGTCTCTCGCGGATCTATTTGGGTTCATGTCTTAACTCGTCCGCTACGGCACTGCGGACGTTCGAATTCGTGTCCTCCCGTGGATCACGTAAGATCCTCAGGAAAGAACTTTAGCACGGATGCCAGCGGATTGGATGCTGCCTGACCAAGACCGCAGATCGATGCATCGCGCATGACCTGGCTCAGGTCATCCAGCAGCGGCTTATCCCATTGGTCTGATGCCATCAGTTTGACCGCTTTTTCCGTGCCGGCACGGCAAGGCGTACACTGCCCGCAGCTCTCATCCTCAAAAAATCTCATGAGGTTACGCGCCACGTCTTTCATATCATCCTTGTCCGACAGGATCACAACGGCATGTGATCCCACAAAACAGCCATGCTTTTCGAGCTGGCCGAAATCCAGCGGGATGTCACCCATCGACGCTGGCAGAATTCCGCCTGAAGCTCCGCCCGGCAGATAGCCCTTGAATGCGTGCCCATCGAGCATGCCACCACACAGTTCGATCAACTCTTCAACAGTCGAACCCGCGGCCGTCAGAACCACACCGGGCTTCTTCACACGGCCGGACACTGAATAAGAACGCATCCCCTTTGCACCGTTCTTGCCCTGGGACGCGAACCAATCTGCCCCTTTGGCGATAATTTCGGGAATCCAGTAAAGCGTCTCCACATTATTGACGAGCGTGGGACGATCGAAGATTCCGACTTCGGCCACGTACGGCGGACGATGCCGCGGCAAGCCGCGCTTTCCTTCGATCGATTCAATCATGGCGCTTTCTTCACCGCAGATGTAAGCGCCAGCACCACGCCGCAGGCTGATCTTGGTATGCTTGGACAATCCAGCAGCCTCGATCTTCGGGATCTCATTTCTGAGAATTTCGAGCACGGCTTGGTATTCATCGCGGATATAGATGAAGACCTCTTCGGCCTCCACCGCCCACGCACCAATCAGCATGCCTTCCAGGAATGCGTGCGGCCGGGTTTCCAGGTAGTGCCGGTCCTTGAACGTCCCTGGTTCACCTTCGTCACCATTGACTGCCATCAGCCGCGGGCCCTTGTAGCCCTTCACGAACGACCATTTCCTGCCCGTCGGGAAACCCGCGCCGCCAAGCCCTCTCAGACCTCCATCCGAAAGCGTCGCAATGACATTATCGACACTGCGCTTTCCTGCGATACAGTCTTTGAGCACACCATAACCGCCCTCACCCTGATACGCCTCGAAGGTTTGAAAATCGGGCACATCGGGATGTGTGTGGCCGTGGCTGACACGATCCTTGATTGCCTCAACAGTGGCGTTGTCGACGTGATTGTGTCCGACGTGAACCGCGGGCGCTGTGTGGCAGGAACCGACACACGGTGCACGCAAAATACGAACATCCTTCAGGTCTGCCTGGTTCAAGCTTTCCAGCAATTGCTCCGCGCCTGCGAGCATGCACGAAAGCGAATCGCACACTCGGATCGTTGTCTTTGCCGGTCGCTTCTCACCGTCGGCAACAACGTCAAAATGGGCATAAAAAGTAGCCACCTCGTAGACATCTGCCATAGAGGTATGGAACGCTTCGGCAAGCGCTTGCATGAGGCCGGCCGGCAGGCAGCCTTCATGGTCCTGAATCTTGTGCAAGCTTTCAATCAGGAGCGGGCGTTCATATGGCCCCTCGCCGATGATCTCCTTCAACGCTTGCCGCTCATTGTCTTTCAGCAACCGGCCCTTTGGGAAGACCAGAGCCTTCTTCCGACCCGAGCCGGGATGAGGAGAACGTGTTTCGCCAGCAAAATTTGGCGCATCCCCATCACCGCTGTGGCGGCCATTTCCGCCAAAACCATTTTCCTCCATAACATCACCTTGTTGGTTGATCTTCTTGTTGTGTTTACATGTGCGACCAGACTGTCCAATCGCATTAGGCTATAATCTAATTCAAGCGTTCAACTGCTGCTGCGATGCAGCCACCGCCAAATGAGCGGCTTCCATCATGTCATCTGCAGCAATGTATGGGATGCCCTGGTTTTCCAACACCGTATGGGCGTATTTGGCGTTGTTCCCAGCCATGCGTATCACAATCGGAGCGTGGCGGTTGGTCTTGCGCAGCGCCACGCCCAGGCCTTCCGCAATCGTATCGCAGCGCTGCATGCCGCCTCCATGCACGTTGACAAGGATGGCCTTTACCGAAGGATTCGAGGTAATCAGTTCTGCACCAAATGTTACGTCCAGGCTCGATGCCGTCGTCCTGATATCCATGAAGTTCGCCGGTTTCCCGCCCGCGTCTGCGATGCAGTCGAGCGTTGCCAGTGACAGGCCAGCACCATTGACCACCACCCCGATGTCACCATCCATATGCTGGTAGTTGATATGGTGTCTCTCCGCATCAAACACCGCGGGATCACCATCTTCCGCTTGCGTTGCCGAGCTAAGAGCAGCAAACGCCGGATGGCGAAAAAGCGCGTTGTCGTCGATGCGCACTTTTGCATCCAACGCAACAAACTGGCCATCCCATGTCAATGCCAAGGGATTGATTTCAACCTGTGTCGCATCAAGAGCGACCGTCACCCCCGCCATTTTTTCAAAAATCCTGGCAGCTTCGCTTGCGGATTTTGGCGGCAGGCCTATTTGCTCGGCCAACCCTGAAAAATCGCCCACCACACTGCCGTTCTTAATGGCCAGCGGAACACTTTTGAGCAGCGCAGGGTCCGCGGAAATTCTCCGCTCGATGGCCGCGCCCCCTGCTCCACTTGCCATCATGCTCAACGCTCCGCGTGCTTTGTCGAGATAAACGGCTGCATAAAGCAACTGCATCGGCGCGAGCGCTTCCTCGATGAGAACCCACCGCACCCGCTCTCCACCCACCGGGCCGCCTAGTTTTGTGAAGGGCAGCGATAGCAAATGATCAACCGTGGCGCCAACACCCGAAGGGGATGCAGCGAACCTCACGCCACCATGCGCCATGCGATCGGTTGCATGCACCTGCGCCTTAACCACAAACCGGGAAAAACCAAGCCGCTCAGCTATTCGCGCCGCATCACTCCCGTTGTCGATGATCCGGCCTTTCGGCACCGGCACACCAACCCGGGCGAGCAACTCCTTGGCCTGGAATTCGTGGAGGTTCATAACCTGTTATTCCAATTCAGCCGCTTTAGATCGATGCCACAGGCCCGCATAACACCAAATTGCCTACATAATTCCCACCCGCAACGCCCGAAAAGGCTGGTCCCATCCCACCCAATCCGGGGATCACGAAGGTCGGCACCATTAAACGGCATTGGCATTGGCGCCGGGTTAGGGTTAGCATTGCAAATACGAAACATTGCTCGCGCCATCGCCTGCGTGGAACCTGTGTAAACGGAGTTTAGGATCAACAGCTGGTGAACCATCAAACTCCCATCTGGTATACCACGAAAATTGACCGCCGCACACGCGCTCCGCTGCAGCGCAGGAAAGGTAAGTGGAAATCAACTGCATATTACTCAAAATTGCGATAGAATTTTCGCAATAACTGGAAAATAGTGAATTATAATTGCTCTTTTACCATGCTCAACAGAGCGTACATTTCACTCTCGTGGGGCTTATTCTAGGCCCATCCATCAAATTGCGAATTGCATGTGAGTGGGGGTTGGCATACTGTCGACCCAATAAGGCGTTATAAAAAACACCATCGGGTCCATAACGTGACCCCAAAAATACCTGGATGAAGCCGTCACATGCAATGTGTCTGGTTCAAACCAGTACCTGGGGAAATAGGAAACGTTTACGGAGGAAATAGGATGACAGTCACACGTCGTAGTGGATTCGGGCTAGGCGTGACGAGTGCGGTTGCGCTCGCCGTCGCGGGCACGATGCCAGCCGCTGCGGAATGGAAGCCGGTGAAGCCGGTTGAGTTCGTCGTCATGGCCGGCCAGGGTGGTGGCGCTGACAAGCTTGCGCGCTTCATCCAGTCTATCATCGAAAAGAACAAATTCGCAGAGGTTCCCTTTATCCCCATCAACAAGGGTGGTGGATCGGGTGCGGACGCACTGCGTTACCTTAAAGACGCCAATGGCAACGACCATGTCATCATGGCGACGCTCAATTCCTACTATACGACCCCTCTGCGCAATCCGGGCATTGGCGTCAACATCGACGAATTCACGCCGATTGCGCGCCTCGCCGAGGATACCTTCATTCTCTGGGTCAATGCCAACTCCGACATCAAGACGGTCGACGACTACATGAAGATCGTCAAGGAAAAGGGGACCGCCTGGAAAATGGGGGGCACCGGCACAGGTCAGGAAGATAGCCTGGTCACGGCCATGCTCGAAAAAGCCTATGGGTTCCATGTCACCTATGTTCCCTTCAAGGGCGGCGGAACGGTTGCAGCCAACCTCGTTGGTGGTCACGTTGACTCGACCGTGAACAACCCCTCTGAGGCCATCGGCTTCATGCAGGCAAAGAAATTGCGGCCGCTTGCATCACTGACCGCCGAACCGGTTGAAGCCGTTGGCAGCCCGCCGACCTTCAAGTCGCTGGGCAAAGACGAACTGGTTTATCGTATGCAGCGCTCGGTAGTTGCTCCAGGTGGTATTTCTCCGGATGTCGCTGCCTACTACGTCGGTGTTTTCCAGAAGGTGTTCGAATCGCAAGAATGGAAAGACTACTGCAAGAAAAATGCTCTGCAGTGCTCCATGCTTACTGGCGACGACCTGAAGAAATACTTTGCTGACGAGAAGGCTTCACACGAAACCCTTCTCAAGGAGATTGGCGAGATCAAATAAGAGGTCTCGTCACGAATAAGTCGCCTGTGCCGGGTGGGGTTTTCTAGACCTCACCCGGTACGGGGAACAAACCTTCATATTTTTAAACGCTTTAGCCGCGCCGCGTGCGCGGACGGGAGAGCTGCATGCGCAAGGCCGAGATGATCTTCGCTGTCATTCTGGCGGCATTCTCCATCTACCTCATGTATATGAGTCAGATTCCGCCGCTTGAAATCGGCTGGGTTCCCAAGAAGGGTCCAGGCTCCGGCGCCGCTCCATTCTGGATGTCAGCAGGCATGCTGATTTGCTCAGTCTGGATACTCTGGCGTGGCTGGAGAGGTGTTACGCCACAGGGCCGTTCAAGCGAACCGTTCATGGATAGCTACACCACCAAGATGGTGCTCATCACCGTCGGCTCGATTTTTGGGATGCTGCTGGCAACGCACTACATCGGCGCCTATGCAGCCATGTTCCTGTTCCTCATCTACTACTGCGGCATTTTCGGCAAAATTCCCTGGCCGACAACCATCGCCGTTTCGATTGCCATCCCGGTCTTCATTTTCTTCCTTTTCGAGTCCGGCATGAAGATCCTGCTGCCTAAAGGTTGGAGCGAGCCGCTGTTCCTCCCCCTCTACAGAATGTTTGTCTACTGATTTCTGGCAAATAGAAACTGCACCAGGGCCACTTCCAGGCGCCCCAGCATCATCAAGTCTCCAACAGGGACCGCGAAATCAACATGGAACTCCTTTCTCACTTGATGGATGGCTTTGCAGTAGCTTTCCAACCATTCAATCTCGGTATGATGGCGCTCGGCTGTCTCCTTGGCCTTTTCATGGGCGCCATGCCCGGCCTTGGATCCGTCAACGGTGTGGCCATCCTGTTGCCCATCACATTCTTCCTGCCGCCCACTGCTGCAATCATCTTCCTCGCCGCGATCTACTACGGCGCAATGTACGGCGGCGCGATATCTTCGATCATGCTGGGCATCCCCGGCGCTTCAACCGCCGTCGCCACAACCTTCGATGGCCGACCTATGGCAATGCAGGGCAAGGCTGACTTTGCCCTCGTCGCAGCCGCAGTCGCCTCTTTTATCGGCGGCACAATCTCGGTCATCCTGTTTACGCTGTTCGCCCCGCCGCTTGCAGACTTTGCTTTGCGTTTTGGCCCGCAAGAAACGTTTGCCCTGATGGTCCTGGCATTCGCGACGTTTGTCGGCCTCGGCGGTGATGACATCCCCAAAACGATCCTCATGATCTTGTTGGGCCTGGTTCTCGCCACCGTTGGACTGGACAATATTTCCGGTCGTCCACGGCTGATCTTCTTTGATCTGCAGGGCTTCTATAAGGGCATATCCTTCATTGTTCTGGCGATCGGCATCTACGGTATCGGTGAAATGCTGTGGACGCTCGAAACCTCGCGCGGCAAAGTGGAAATTGCTTCCAACCGTTTCACCTACGCGCGCCTTCGCACGGCATTGGGTGAATTGCGACGCGCCTGGAAGACGATGACGTTTTCATCGTTCCTTGGCTACTTCGTCGGCATTCTGCCGGCTGCCGGAGCGACCCCCGCGGCACTGATGGCTTATGGTCTGACCAAGAGCTTCTCCAACGAACCAGAAAAATTTGGCAAGGGTGAAATCGCTGGCGTCGCCGCACCCGAAGCTGCCAACAACGCAGCCTCAACCGGCTCAATGCTGCCGATGATGACACTCGGCATTCCCGGCTCCCCCACCACCGCAATCCTGCTTGGCGGCATGGTCATCTGGGGGCTGACACCCGGCCCGCTTCTGTTCATCGAGCAATCAGACTTCGTCTGGGGTCTCACGGCTTCGCTTTACGCCGCCAACTTTGTAACGGTGATCTTGAATATTGCGCTTATCCCGTTGTTCGTGTGGGTTCTGCGCATGCCGTTCATGATCCTGGCACCCTTGATCTTCGTGCTCTGCTTCGTCGGCGCTTTCGCTCCCGACAATCGCATGTTCGATCCCTGGCTGGTGCTGTTGTTCGGCCTCGTCGGCTACATCATGCGTAAGCTTGATTACCCTCTGGCGCCACTTGTTCTCGCAATCGTTCTTGGACCTCTCGCCGAGGATTCCTTCCGCCAGTCCTTGATCTCCGATCAGGGTGAGTGGACGGGCTTTTTCACCCGGCCGCTTTCCGGAACAATCATGTTGTTTGCTGCACTATTGTTTGTCGCCCCACTGCTGAAAAACATGAGGCGTAAAAAAGCAAAAGCCGCGCAAGCCCCAGCTGACAAGGCTGATGCATAGCGCCACCCGCGGCTTAGCCGCCTGACAAATAACCGCAAAGTGACGGCCGCCCAGCGCGAGCCGCACTTTGTGGGCCAAGAATACCCTAATTCAGCAAAAAGGACGCACGAACGGAGTTATAACGGAACAAACTGAGTTGCAGTTTATCTCACTCTGGCATACTGTATACCAGATCTGGGAAGCAGCATCGGATACCCACCGCGAAACCGGCCCAGCCCATGTCTGTCAGACGTCAACTGAATAGTCATGTGATGAGCAAGTTTCCCCGTTGAGACGGAGGCCCGCATCAAGATGCAGAAAACAAGCCTGAAGATTGTTCCGATCGGCGAAAGCCAATCTCTGAAAACGCGCGCCTACGAAGCTCTCAAAGCCGCAATCGCTGGTATGAATATCTATGACGACAACGCCCTGCTGCGGCTTGACGAGCGCGACCTGTCTGCTCGCTTCGGCATCTCACGAACACCACTTCGAGAAGCGCTGGCCCAGCTCGACCAGGAAGGGCTTGTAAAAGTCATCGCGCGCCGTGGCATTTTCATCGTCCGCAAAACCAAAGCGGAAATCCTCGACATGATTACCGCCTGGGCAGCGCTGGAAAGCATGGCCGCCCGGCTTGCTGCTGAAAATGCAACCGCTGACGACATCGCCGAACTGCACCAGCTGACAGATCCCTACTGCGACGTTGATCGTCACATGGGCGAATATTCCGACGCCAACATCCGTTTCCACCAGGCCATTATCCGCACTGGTGGCAACCAGTTGATCGAGCAAATAACCGATGGGCTTTTTTCACACGTGCGTGCCATTCGCAACCGCACGATTTTCGAAAAAGACCGCGCCAAGAGTTCGATTGCCGACCACAAAAAAATTGTCGCCGCAATTGAAGAACGCGACGCCGACCTTGCTGAGAAACTTGTGCGTGAACACACGCTCAAACTCCGCAAGCATGTCGAGCAGTTCGTAGATATCGAATGAAACCAACCCAAAAATAAGAATAACAGCAGAAACGCCCTTACGGAGATTGCAATAATGATGCCGCAAAAGTCTCATGACAAACTACATGATGCTGGCACATCCGTCGAAGAACTGACCGACGGTTTTCATCTTCTCATCGACGCGCTCAAACTCAATGGCGTAAAGACGATTTATAATGTGCCAGGAATTCCTATCACTGACCTGGGCCGCTATGCGCAAGCCTGCGGCATCCGCGTGCTCTCATTCCGCCACGAGCAGCATGCGGGTTACGCCGCATCCGCGGCCGGCTTTTTGACCAAGAAACCCGGCATCTGCATGACGGTGTCTGCACCAGGCTTTTTGAACGGCTTGACGGCCCTGGCCAATGCGACAACCAACTGCTGGCCAATGATCCTCATTTCCGGGTCCTCGGAACGCGAAATCGTCGACTTGCAGAAGGGCGATTACGAAGAAATGGACCAGCTCGCCATTGCCAAACCTCTATGCAAGGCGGCCTATCGCATTTTGCACGCTGAAGACATCGGCATTGGTGTTGCCCGCGCCATCCGTGCGGCCAGCTCTGGGCGTCCCGGCGGTGTCTACCTCGACATTCCCGGCGCATTGCTCGGGCAGGTCATGGACGCGGTGAAAGGCGAAAAGAGCCTTGTTGAGGTGATCGACCCATCGCCCAAGCAGGTACCTGCCGCCGAAGCCGTCACACGTGCCACCGCAATACTAAAGGGAGCCAAACGCCCGCTCATTATCCTGGGCAAGGGCGCTGCTTACGATCAGTCCGACGACATCATTCGCACGTTCGTTGAGCAATCTGGTATTCCATATCTGCCCATGTCAATGGCCAAAGGTTTGCTGCCCGACGATCATCCCCAGTCCGCAGCTGCCGCGCGCTCGACGGTTCTGAAAGACTCCGATGTTGTCGTCATGGTCGGCGCCCGCCTCAACTGGCTTTTGAGCCACGGCAAAGGCAAGCAGTGGGGCGAACCACACACCAAGAAGTTCATCCAGATCGACATCGATCCCAGGGAAATGGATTCCAACGTTGAAATTGCCGCTCCCCTGGTTGGCGATGTCGGCTCCTGCCTGTCCAAGTTGCTAGAAGCGATGGGTGGCAACTGGGAAAAGCAGACGGCATGGATGGAGACTGTCCAAGCAAAGACAGGCGCCAACATCAAGAAAATGAGTGCCCAGCTTCAGAACAACTCCAACCCGATGAACTACCAGTCTGCACTGGGAGTGCTGAGGGCGGTTATGCATGAACGCCAGGATACGGTCCTCGTCAATGAGGGGGCCAATACGCTCGATTTCGCGCGCTCGATCATCAATGTCTACAAACCGCGCAAACGCATTGACGTCGGCACCTGGGGCGTAATGGGAATCGGCATGGGCTCGGCTATTGCCGCAGCCGTGGAGACCGGCAATCCCGTTCTCGCGGTCGAAGGTGACAGTGCATTTGGCTTCTGCGGCATGGAGATCGAAACCATCTGCCGTTACGATCTGCCTGTCTGTGTGGTGATCTTCAATAACAACGGCATCTATCGCGGTGACGACACCAATTGGTCAGGCGGCAGCGATCCAGCAACAACCGCGTTCGTCAAGGATTCACGCTACGACAAGATGATGGAAGCCTTTGGCGGCGTTGGCGTCTACGCAACGACCCCCGATGAACTCAAGCGAGCCGTACTCGAAGCGATCGATACGCGCAAGCCGACCCTCATCAACGCCGTCATCGATCCAGCCGCCGGCAAGGAGAGCGGCAACATCGGCAGCCTCAATCCACAATCCATTGTCGCCAAGGCACGCTATCCACAAGCGGTCCGTAACTAGCGCTCGCGACACGACAGACAACGACAGGAACGATAATCATGAAAGCCCTTGAAGGCGTAAAAATCCTTGATTTCACACACGTCCAGTCCGGACCGACCTGCACCCAGTTGCTCGCCTGGTTTGGCGCCGACGTGATCAAGGTGGAACGGCCTGGCGCCGGTGACGCAACGCGCAAACAGCTCGTCGACGTCCCCAATGCCGACAGCCTCTATTTCACCATGCTCAACCACAACAAGCGTTCGATCACCATCGATACCAAGAACCAGAAGGGAAAAGAGGTTCTCGAACGGTTGATCAAGACCTGCGACGTGCTGGTCGAGAACTTCGCGCCAGGCGCGCTGGACCGCATGGGCTTTACCTGGGAACGCATCCAGGAACTCAATCCGCGCATGATCATGGCGTCGGTGAAAGGCTTCGGCCCTGGCAAGTACGAAGACTGCAAGGTTTATGAAAACGTCGCGCAGTGCGCCGGCGGTTCGGCCTCGACCACCGGTTTTCTCGACGGCTTGCCAATGGTCACAGGTTCACAGATCGGCGACTCCGGCACTGGCCTTCACCTCGCCCTCGGCATCGTGACCGCGCTATTCCATCGCGAGAAATCCGGCCGCGGCCAGAAGGTGCTGGCACCGATGCAGGACGCTGTGCTCAATTTGTGCCGCGTCAAGCTCCGCGATCAGCAGCGGCTTTCGGCCGGCCCCCTCAAAGAGTATTCGCAATACGGTGAAGGCATTCCATTTGGAGAAGCAACACCTCGCGCTGGTAATGACTCCGGTGGCGGTCAGCCCGGTCGCATCCTCAAGTGCAAAGGTTGGGAGACTGACCCCAACGCCTATACGTATTTCATCACGCAGGCCGCTGCATGGGACAAGATCTGCGATCTCATCGGTGAGCCCGCTTGGAAAACCGCACCGGGATACGACAAGCCCGTGCACCGTCTCGATAAACTCAACAAGATCTTCAATCGTATTGAACAGTGGACGATGACCAAGACCAAATTCGAGGTCATGGACATCTGTAACCCGCTCGACATCCCGGTTGGGCCGATCCTTTCCATGAAAGAGATCATGGAGGATGAAGGACTGCACAAAACGGGTACCATTGTTAAAGTGGATCACCCAGAGCGCGGGCCCTACTACACCGTCGGTTGCCCCATCAAGCTGTCGGACAGCCCGGTCGATGTAACCCGCTCACCGCTTCTTGGCGAGCATACCGCAGAAATCCTGACACAAGTGCTCGGTTACAATGACGATGAGGTTGCCCAGCTCAAGGACGCTGGCGCAACTGAACCCGTTAAAAAAGCCGCAGCTGAATAATACAAGTTCACGCACGGAGCACCGGCCGGTGCTCCGTCACACCACGAGCCAGGGGCTGAAGTGTTTAGCAACTCGGCTGAACATGCCCAGATCCAAGGCCTACAGCACGTTTCCGATTCCATGAAACGGAAACGACTGGCCCCAGGGAACACGCTGTCCGCATTAACGGACGGAAGGAGAAAATATGCGCATCGTCGTCCATGGCCAGCAGGCGTTCGGCAAAGCAGTACTTGAACGGCTTCTGGAACGCGGTGAAAACGTAGTTGCAGTGTGCTGCGCGCCGACCAAGGAAGGCAAGCCCGAGGATCCGCTTGCGGAATTCGCTCGCGAGAAAGGTCTGCCCCTTCATCAGCCCGCATCCTGGAAAACCCCGGAAGCGTTGGAGTTGATGAAGTCATTCAATGCCGACGTGTGCATGATGGCATACGTTCTTTTATTCGTTCCCGAGGCGGTCCGCGATGCGCCCAAGTATGGAACGTTCCAGTATCATCCCTCGCTTTGCCCATGGCACCGCGGTCCATCTTCGATCAACTGGCCGATTGCAATGGGCAAGACCCGCACGGGCCTGTCTATCTTCTGGCCCGATGATGGTCTCGATGAAGGCCCGATCATGTTGCAAAAGACGTGTGAAATTGGCCCAGATGAAACCATAGGTGATGTCTATTTCAACAAGCTCTTCCCAATGGGCGTCGACGCAATGATCGAAGGCCTTGAGCTGATCAAGGCAGGCATCATCATCAAGCACGACCAGCGTCTTGATGCAGGATCATATGAAAGCTGGTTCAAAAAGGATATCGCCCAGATCGATTGGTCGAAGCCTGTGTCAGAAGTCTATAACGTGATCCGTGCAGCCAACCCGGCTCCGGGGGCGTGGGCACGATACAAAGGTTCGAAGTTCGACATCTTCGATTCAAGCAAGGTTGACGGTTCCGGAGCCCCCGGCGAAATCCTTGCCGTCACAACCGAAGGAATAACGATTGCAGCCGGTGGTGGCGCGATCCTCGCAAAACGCGTTCGTGGGGAAGACCGCAAGAAGGTTCCCGCAGGGGATTTCGCTGCTGCATCCGGTATGAAAGCGGGCGACAAGCTCGATGCGCCAGAGCCAAAAGACAAGGCTTGATCGCAGCAATTTAAAGAAACAAGACACCGCTAAGGCTGGAGGAAACACATGGCCGTCAAGTCCGATATTGAAGTCGCCCGCGAAGCAAAAATGAATCCGATCGCAGAAGTCGCAGCCAAGGTCAACGTACCCGCTGACGCCTTGCTCAATTACGGGCCCTACAAGGCCAAGGTCTCATATGACTTTATCAATGAGCAAAAGGATAAAAAGGATGGCAAGCTCATCCTGGTGACGGCAATCTCGCCAACCCCCGCTGGCGAAGGCAAGACCACAACAACCGTTGGCCTCGGTGATGGCCTTAACCGCATTGGCAAGAAGGCCATGATGTGCCTTCGCGAACCCTCACTTGGACCATGCTTCGGCATGAAGGGCGGTGCCGCCGGTGGCGGTTACGCTCAGGTGGTCCCCATGGAGGACATCAACCTCCACTTTACTGGCGACTTCCATGCCATCACGTCAGCCCACAATCTGCTCTCAGCATTGCTCGACAATCATATCTACTGGGGCAACGGCCTGGGTCTTGACGCGCGGCGCGTGGCCTGGAAGCGCGTTCTGGACATGAACGATCGTGCACTACGCCTGATCACCAACTCCCTGGGTGGCGTTGGCAATGGTTTCCCGCGCCAGGACGGGTTCGACATCACGGTCGCCTCTGAAGTCATGGCCATCCTGTGTCTTGCCAATGACCTTGAAGACCTTGAACGCCGCCTCGGCAATATCGTCGTCGGCCAAACCCGCGACAGGAAGCTGATCCGCGCCCGTGAGTTGAAGGGCGACGGCGCCATGACGGTGCTGTTGAAGGATGCGTTGATGCCCAACATGGTGCAGACGCTGGAGAACAACCCGGTCTTCATTCACGGTGGACCATTTGCCAACATTGCGCATGGTTGCAACTCGGTTCTTGCCACCAAGACCGCTCTCAAACTCGCCGACTACGTTGTCACTGAAGCAGGCTTTGGCGCAGACCTGGGCGCCGAGAAATTCTTCGATATCAAATGCCGCAAGGCCGGCCTGCAGCCGTCAGTCGCTGTCATCGTGGCAACCGTGCGCGCGCTCAAGATGCACGGTGGCGTCGCCAAGGACGACCTCAAGGGTGAAAACGCGGCAGCAGTTGCCAAGGGTTGCGAAAACCTGAAGCGCCACATCGAGAACGTGCGCAAGTTCGGCGTACCACCGATTGTTGCCGTCAACCGCTTCATCACTGACACGGATGCCGAAGTCGCCGAAGTCATGAAAGCGGCAGAGAGCATGGGCACGAAAGCCTTCATGTGCACGCACTGGTCAGACGGTGGTGCCGGCACCGAGGAACTTGCAAAGCACGTTGTGGAGGTCGCCGATTCCGGTCAGGCAAACTTCAAGCCTCTTTATTCTGAGGACATGCCGCTGCGCGACAAGGTCAAGACCATTGCAACCGAGATCTACCGCGCTGCCGACATCTCATGCGATGGCAGCATCGAATCGCGCTTCAAGGAATTGGAAGACGCGGGCTTCGGGAAGCTGTCGGTTTGCATGGCCAAGACGCAGTATTCATTCTCAACCAACCCGAACTTGCGCGGCGCGCCGACCGGCCACATCGTGCCTATCCGTGAATTGCGCTTGTCAGCCGGTGCAGAGTTCATTGTTGCAGTTACAGGCGAGATCATGACCATGCCGGGCCTCCCGCGCGTGCCATCCGCCGAAGCGATCCATCTGAAAGATGGTCTTATCCAGGGCCTGTTCTAATTCAGGCACTGGTGTACTTCTCCCGCACGAAACAAAGGCCCTGCGAAAGCAGGGCCTTTGCTATTGTAGCGTTG
>JBKEAX010000041.1:0-3574 GCA_047972825.1 Hyphomicrobiaceae bacterium
ACATGAAGGCCACTAGCAAAATCATTGGCTTAGTGTGGCGTTTATCGCGCCTTAGTTGATACCCAGCGTGCCGCAACATCGATCAACTAAGGCGCGACGCCACACTAGCCGAGTGACGGCATGGCCGCCATGATTAGTTGACGAGCGCCAAACACTTAAAATTCATGGCAGAATTACCGCCCGCACAATAAGAAAAGCTAAGTTTGTTTGTGCACATCCACATTCAACTCACTGCGGCATCAACACTTTTTTTAACTTTGTTCGAATAAATGCTACGGACAGGACCTATGTCCATAGCTTCTCAGGGCAACTCCGGGCTGACCAAATGTTCCAGAACGAAGGCTCAAATGACCAGACCATCGCCGTGGAAATGTTGATGTCAGATGGTCGCAAACTGTTCGGTGAAATTACGGTTCCGTATGGATCGCAACTCGTCAAACAGCTCAACGGGTCGAACCTGTTTATTGACTTCAAAGACATGGATGGAACGCCCAAATATATTGCCAAGTCTTCGGTTCTGGAGCTTGTCGAACAGAAGGCAAAGAAAGCGCCCAACTTGAAGCCTTCCAAGATCATGGAAAGCGAAAACCCATACGTCGTGCTGGGGGTCGCAGAGAATGCGGGGCACGAGCAAATCCGTTCCGCCTACGCGCGTCTTGCCAAGACCTATCACCCCGACCAGTTCACGGCCGTCAAGCTGCCGATCGAAGTGGCCAACTACATGACGCAGATGTTTGAACGGGTCTCGAACGCCTATCAAAGATTGAACCGCCGCGAGACGGTGGAAGCTGCAGAGTGATTCACGGATCGATTCTGTGAACCTGCGACATGCATCTTGTTTTCATGCATGCCGTTATCGCAAAACCGCTGCACACTTTTGCGCGACATGCATCCAATCACACTGCGCCGCCACCAGCCGTTGCCAGCCATGCACCACAACACGCCTTGGCAAGGTCGCGCACGCGTAGAATATAGCTCTGCCGTTCTGTCACCGAGATGACGCCGCGCGCATCCAGCAGATTGAAAATGTGTGATGCCTTGATCGCCTGATCGTAGGCAGGCAGCGCAAGTTCGTGGCGATTGTCCTGTTTCGCCCCTGCTTTCAGAAGGGCCTGGCACTCCTTCTCGGCATCGCGGAAATGCGCAAGCAGCATATCCGTATCGGCATGCTCAAAGTTGTAACGCGAGTATTCCTGTTCAGCCTGCAGGAACACGTCGCCGTAGCTCAACTTGCGCTCATCCTGGCGGCCGTTGAAATTGAGATCGAACACGCGGTCAACGCCCTGGACGTACATGGCGAGGCGCTCCAAGCCATACGTGATTTCTCCTGACACAGGCCGACAGTCAAAGCCGCCGACCTGCTGGAAATAGGTGAACTGCGATACTTCCATGCCGTTGCACCAGACTTCCCAGCCAAGCCCCCAAGCGCCAAGCGTGGGGCTTTCCCAATCGTCCTCAACAAAGCGGATGTCGTTGACGGAGGTGTCAATGCCGATGGCGTCAAGGCTCTTGAGATAAAGGGCCTGAATGTCAGGCGGTGACGGCTTCATGATGACCTGGAACTGATAGTAGTGTTGCAGGCGGTTCGGATTCTCGCCATAGCGCCCATCCTTTGGCCGGCGTGAGGGCTGCACGTAACATGCATTCCAAGGTTTGGGGCCGAGCGACCGTAATGTCGTTGCTGGATGGAAGGTGCCAGCGCCAACCTCCATGTCATAGGGTTGCAGCACGACGCACCCTTGGCTGCCCCAGAACTGCTGCAGTGTGAGGATCAGGTCCTGGAAGCTCTGTCGCGGGTTGAGCCCCAAGAGACGTGGAGCTTCATTGCCCTTGGTGCCCTTGGGGGACGACATTGCGGCGGATTTGGTGGCAACCATATTGAAATTCTCTGGCCTTGGTTCGTGTTGCGGCGGCGCACTATACGCAAAAACGCCACTCGGTCATCCGAGAAAAGCATGACACGTTGGTCTGCGCGAGGCTGTAAAAGGCAGGGAACGTTTGAAATTCGGGCTGAAATGATCAGACGGGAGCAACAATGGAAACGCTTTTGAGCGTGCTGTGGTGGATCATTTCTGCCGTTTGGGGGCTCTTGTGGCTGTTAATCGGAGGCTGGGTCTCCACAGCACTTCAGATCATCGTGCTGGTGCTGGCTTATTACGCCTACCGCTACGGCTGGCAGCGCGCACCGCTGGAGGCTTGGCGCGGCATTCGCCTGATCGGGCGGTGGGGTTGGAACTGGCTTCGCGGTGTCGAGGCGATGGCGGGCGGCGGTACGGAGCGGGAAACCGTTCGCGAAGTTGAAGTGATCCGCGAGATTCGCGTCAAGGAATTTGGCGACGTCAACCTGTCCAGCCTGCTCAGTGTTTCCATGCTGGCTGGGTTGTTGCTTCTGGCAGCCACAATCTAGCGCCTGGGCGCGGTAGGTTCATTTGGTGCTGCGGCATTGGCAGCTTAAGGTGCGCTTACGGTCAATTGCCACAAGCAATGCCCGCCCCCCAAAGAAAATCAGGAGCGCCCGATGAGTGTCAAAAAAGTTATCGAACTGATGTCAGAATCCAACAAGAGCTGGGAAGATGCTGCGGAAAAGGCAGTAAAACAGGCTTCTAAATCGGTGAAAGGCATCAAATCGATCTGGATCCAGGATTTTGCCGCGACAGTCGACGACAAGGGCAAGCTGGAGACCTATCGCGTCACGGCGAAGGTGAGTTTTGAGGTGATGGACTGATTGTCCGTTGTCGGCCACGCGACAGTGGTGGCTTCACAAGAACGGTGGCCGCACCCAGCCCACTCTTTTGGCTGCGGGCATTTACGAGTTCCTTGCCCATCCTGGTTCAGGCTCTTGGGGTCTGGACCATAGGGAGGGAACCGCAAAGCCGCCGGTCCTTGATATTTCACAGTCGCCGTGTTGTGCGATGCACACTGGGCAAGGACAAGGCCGGGGACCGAACCCTATGTCTTCAGTCCCCTCCGCAATAAAGGCACGGGCTGGCCTTCATCAGTGTTGCGCAAACCTGATGTTGAGCACTTTGATGGGAAAAACTGCTCTACCAAGACCTTGTGCATGGCCAAATCATCCGGTTTGCTTTATCGGATGGTGCCACGGCTCGGTGATGGGGGCTTTATCGTCGGTGGCGACGACAATGTCGGGGGGCACTTTGGACCAGTCAAAAAATTCCACAATCGCCGGTTCCGTCAAGGGCCGCGAATGGATGGCGGTTGTTGCGCGCTACCGCGAACCCAGTATCCGTCGTTCGATCTTTGAGATCGTCATAACCGCACTGCCTTTCCTGATTCTATGGGGCGCTGCGTGGGCTGCCATGTCTGTCAGCTATTGGCTCACATTGCTGATCGCAATTCCTGCCGCTGCGATGCTGGTTCGGCTGTTTCTCATTCAGCATGACTGCGGGCATTACGCGTTCTTCAAGACCCGTCGCACCAATGACTGGACGGGGCGCATCATCGGTGTCTTGACGATGACGCCTTATGAAGTCTGGCGCCGCAACCATGCCACGCACCATGCCAACTCGGGCAACCTTGATCAGCGCGGCGTTGGCGACATCGAAACCTGGACAGT
>JBKEAX010000105.1:0-5827 GCA_047972825.1 Hyphomicrobiaceae bacterium
CATGTTGCCTGTTCGAGTGGTTGGGCGTCACATGCCGTGCAAACCAGCAGGATGTGGCGATATCGAACATCCATATTTTGGCGCCGCAGTGATGGGGCCATGTTCGGAAAAGACGGAGCCACCTGCGGCCCGATATGGCCGCATCCCCATGAAGGCGCTGATCCAGACGCTTGCGGTCGCGCGGCACCTCAGTTTTCGTCACGCGGCGAAGGTGCTGGGCACGAGCCAATCCAGCGTCAGCGCGCGGATCAAGGCGCTTGAGGAGGAATTGGGCGTCATCCTGTTCGAACGGAATACGCGCGGCGTCCGGCTGACCGACGCGGGGCGCCGTTTCGTCGCGCAAGTCGATAACGCGCTGGAAATCCTGAACGCTGCGGTCACTACGGCGGGGAACAGCGCGCAGGGCCATGAGGGTGAGCTGCGCCTCGGCGTTCATTCGCTCCTGCCCGGCGGGTTTCTGGACCGGCTGCTGGGACGGTTCCATCTGTCATCTTTTCTACATCCCCTTTTCTCTTGCTGGTCGCTCAGTTAGGCTTTCGGTTCAAGCGATTGATAAATGAACCGAGCAATCGCGTAAGCCTTATACATATGCGGGAGGGTGGCCCCGCCGGCGACAACCAAAACGCATCCAATCTGAAGGACCCCAACTCGGGCAGTCATCAACATGTCGTCGTGCAAATTCAAATGTGCCACAAGAAACAAGCAAACAAGCAAACAAGCAAACAAGCAAACAAGCAAACAAGCAAACAAGCAAACAAGGTACATCGAAAAGAGTATCAAAAGAAAAATGTCTCTTACGTAGCGTCCACACACAAACATGCCGTAACCACTGTATTCGTAAAGATACCATGGATTCTTAAATCGCGTGTTTCGGGAAGGAAGGATCGGTGACCAAAAGGCCGCAGCACTGATCAAAATCAAGAACAGAACTGCAAATAAAGATTCTAAGCCCAACGAAAGCAACGCTTCACGGGTTTTTGTTTCACCGTATATGCCCGCAGTAATTGCCACGAGCACAGCCACCAGAACGTTCAAACCGAACAGCCACAATTTCCACTTTGCCTCGCTTTCGGTGCCGACAAAAAATCGATTTCCCGCAGCCAAATCCGGAATCCAGTTTTTTGCATCCAACCGCTCCACCTGGCGCCTATAGGCGAGCACATCAAGCATGATAAATGCAGCGAGCCACAAGACTAGGAAACCAGGGTTATCAGAGCGCGAAAACCCGAATCCTTGAAAAAGCGGCAAACTTACGATTGTGAATGTGCAATAATAGAGAACGCACGCCACCCAATAGGCCGGGCCGCGCCACCCCTTCTCTTCAACCGCAGCTTAAAACTGAGCAATTTCATCGGGAGTGGGCCGATAGGGCTCCATACCGTAGAACATGCGTTTACAAGCCTCGTGTTGCGCTGAATTCAAATATCACTGGCAACACCCCCCCCTTGCTTTCCCGTGCTACCGGAGCAGCCATCGCGAAACCTTACAACAAAACCAGCAAGACATGACGCCACACCCAGATGCTGTCTGACCGAACCGCGGGCGATAGTCAGTGATCAGGGAACCCGCTACGATCCGGATTAGCGCCTGCAGCACAATGGCCAGCACCGCCACCTTCACCCCGAGGAACAGTGCCTCAAACCAATCCAGGTTCGCAGTCACCGCATAGGGCATCGAGAACGCAAGGATGACGAACGCAGCGGGAACTACGAACAGCAATCCTGCTGCCTGCCCCCACGCCAGCCGTGCAGTCGCCAGTTACTAAGCCTCTGGCCCAGGAAGAAGGTGGCAGAAATTGAGTGCATGAAGGTAATCCTCCTCACTCACCCAGCGACGTTCTTCGACACGCTCACGATGCATCACCACAATCTGCCCGGCAGGCCCGCATCAATTGACGGCCAACCACTCGCGAGCCAGTTTCTGCGCGTTGGAAATCTGCTTACGTGACATCTCCCTGGAGATCTCTGTCCGGTACAGCTTGGCAGCCTCGTTGCCCCGCAGGGCGGCGAGATTGAACCACTTGTGCGCTTGCACCAGATCGTATTCGACATCCCGGCCCGTGCAGTACAGCAGTCCCAGCTCATAAAGTGCATCTGCACCGCCACCCAGGGCCGGCGCTTGACCTGTATCACGCGCGGCAAACTCAATACGTGCCATCACGGCGCTCCTGTTATTCGTCGTTTCCATCGTGGCTGTGGATATGTGTCAAACAAGCGCATGATCCGCGCTCATCCCTGACACCAGCCGACGTTTAAAACGATCTCAGGCTGCGTATGACGTTTGGTTAACGCTAACAACTTTTATCGCTATTTCAGAAGTTTATTTGTTTCCAGTTCCTTGTTGAGTTGAGCCGAATTGGGTCATTTGCCCAGCCATGAAACAATCCCTCACGTATGGATAATTTTCTTCTTTAATTTCCCGCCCAATTGTTCATTCTGGCAGCACGACGGCAGACAACGGGCCAAGGTGCCACATTCAGGTATCGTTCATGGCACATTTGAGATGCTGTTAACCATCGGATGCCAGTAAAGCATGCGGTGGACGTGCCCGGCGGACAGGGGCCGTCCGTGCCAGGGTATGGGCAAGAGAGGGGCTAACCGTGACTATTCGCTTTGCCGTAATGGCTATTGCAGCCTTGTCGTGCGCGGGCTGCGCCAACCAGGCCGTGAAACCAATGGGTCTTGGATATCACGGACAACTGGAACAAAGCGCTGCGGCGGCTATATCGGCTATTGGGCATGAGCGCACGGCAGATAAAAAGCTGCCGGGAGATGCGAGCACTGAAACGCAGGCTCAAAAGATGCGGCAAACGCTTGGCGGCAAAGTCCTGTCGGCAATTGCACTTGAGCGCGTCACTGGACGCAAACCCGACCCTAGCCGTTTCAATGAACTGAATTGATCCAGGAGCAATCTGCCGGTTGGCGTCGTCGCGGGCGTCGCAGGCGTCTTCGCTTCATCGCCTTCATCGCCATGGCGTTCCTGCCTGCCACTGTTATTTGAGAATCACGAATTTCCAGTCCGATGTCCGGTAGCCATCTGGTTTCCAAAGGTGCCGCCACGGCGCTTCAACCAGCACTTGCCTATCAGATGTATCCGCACTCGTCGCTTTCAGGTCCTGCAACGCTTTGGCAACGCGGTGGCCCTGCTCTTTTGCATCCCATACCAGCGCACGTGTCGCACCAGGCCGCTCTGCAGCCTGAGGTGCAAACGCGCGCGCGCCCAGAAGCACAAAACGGGCATGAGGAAAATATGGCCGGAGGTTGCCGCCCAGTTCATCATCCAACACGATGATCGTTCCACGCTCGTCCAGCCCTGATACAGACAGTTGCTGCGCCAATGCCGCATAGGGAATGCCCCAGCGGCACTTCTTGCAGACCGGATCAAGCACGAACATGTTGGCAAGCCGGGCAACCAGCGCGATCACAGCGATGCCCAGTGCCACCTGTGCCAGAACCGACCGCCGCCGCAAACCGCCTTCCGACCGTTGTGCTACCGATATGAGCCAAATCACACTGGTCACATAAAGCGGCATCAGAACGTGCATGGCGTAGTTTCCAATGCCGAAAACAATCCCGCCAACAATCGAAAGCGCAATACCCAGCAGCATTGTCGTGAGCACGAGACGCGCCAGGTCCACCGTTTCATCCGCAGATGCTGACGGCCGCATCGATTTGAGGTCAGCCCAAGCCCGCGCCAGAAAGCCAGGAAAAACCAATGGTAGAATGACAATCAGCGGAGCCAGATACATGAATGGCCCGCGCACGGCATCCTTCACCCCAATGGCCATATCTGCCAGGTGGCCTTGTTTGCTCGGCCGGAAGTAGGCGGCGAAATGGGATGGATCAGAAACAACCCAAAATACAAACGGCGATGCAATGAGCACTGCAATCGCAAAGGAAACGGCAACCCCAGGCTTGGCAACGCGGCGCCAGACTGGAGGTTGCAGCGCTGCCGCACCCCACAGACACAACTGATAGACGGTGTAGTTGGGCTCCGTCAGCATGCCCAACCCGCTGATCACACCAAACAAGACAAAGTCTGACAGCCGCCCTCGATCATAGAGCCGCAGGAACGCCCATAACGTTGCAGCAACCGCCACCATGGCGAGCACTTCATGCGTGAACCCTTCATGATAGCGCCACGCGATTTGATAAATGAGGGCCAGGCTCTCAACCGTCAGCAGTGCCCACACGCGATCCTGCAGAATGCGGTAGGCAGCCAGATAAAGAAAAACAACTGTCGCCACCAGGGCCGTGTACTTGATGGCCAGGAACGAAACCAATTGTGGCCCAGTCACCTGCTGCACGGCATAAAGCACCCAATCGTAGAGAGGCGGCTGACGCGGGTTGTATCCCCCCCTCAGTTCCTGCACCAGGATCTGGTCGAGCGTGTCATCCTCGCCAAGAGTGGCGGAGGCAAGCAGGCGAAAGCCACCGTGAATCAAAACGTAGGCAAGTACGCCAGCCAGCGCCACGGCAAGCCCGCGTGCACGATCGCGCGAGATCGCTTGTATCCCAGCGGGGTCGCGCGCGACATCCGCGCTTGAAGTATCGCGCAACGTGCTAGTCGGGAGTTCTTCCCCCCCCCCTCCTCCGGTCACGGCAGCAGAACCGTTGAGCCGGTTGTATGGCGGGCCGCCAGATCACGATGCGCCTGGGCTGCTTCGCCTAGAGGATAGGTCTGGTTGACCGAAATCTTCACCGCACCCTTGCCGACAACATCGAACAGTTCGTTTGCCGTTGTGACAAGATCTTCACGCTTGGCGACATGTGTGAAAAGCGTCGGCCGGGTGGCATAAAGTGAACCCTTCGCCGCCAACAGCCCCAGATCGAAGTTTTCTATTTTACCCGAAGCGTTGCCGAAAGTTGCCCACAAGCCAAACGGTTTCAGGCAATCGAGTGAGGCAGGATAGGTATCCTTGCCAACACCATCGTATACGACGTCACAGCCCTTGCCGTCGGTGATTTCCTTCACGCGGTCGACGAAGTTTTCTGTGCGGTAATTGATGACATGCGTACACCCTGCCGCGCGCGCAAGCCCCGCTTTCTCCTCTGAACCCACCGTTCCGATGACCGTAGCCCCAAGATGGCGCGCCCACTGGCAGGCAATGAGCCCGGTTCCACCAGCAGCCGCATGAAACAACATGACCGTCCCAGGCTCCACCTTGAACGTGCGGCGTAGCAGGTAGTGCGCGGTCATTCCCTGCAGCATCATCGCGGCAGCCGTCTTGTCATCGACGCTGTCGGGAATCTTGACGAGACGTTCCGCTGGGATCAGCCGTTCCTCGCAATAAGAACCAATGGGATTGGCATACGCCACGCGGTCGCCCGCCTTCAGTTCCGTAACGCCCGATCCGACCTCAAGCACCTGACCAGCAGCCTCCATACCAATCACGCATGGGAACGACGGCACAGGATAGAGGCCAGTACGGTGATAGGTGTCAATGTAGTTGAGACCGACCGCGGTGTGGCGCATGCGCACCTCTCCCGCCCCGGGCTGCCCGACAGTTACATCCTCAAACTTCATGACCTCTGGGCCGCCGTATTCGTGAATGCGGACTGCGCGAACCATAGGTTGTCTCCTTGTTGTCGATGTTGTCGTCATCTTGACGGTGGCTTGACTGTCGGCCGGCTGCCAATTCTCCGCCCCTATCCCGCTCATCAGCGTGCTGGAGCATTTCCGAGCCAAGAAAACAGCCGTTCAGGACTTGTGTCCACAACAGTAATGCCTGGAACTTGGCCTGCGGCCCACGCTTTGCCTTGACCATGCCATGCCCGCCTTCTAAGGGCTCCATCGACGGACGACAAGGGGTGGAAGATGACACTTA
>JBKEAX010000146.1:0-2584 GCA_047972825.1 Hyphomicrobiaceae bacterium
AGGAGCTTTCCATAGAAGATGCACGCCGGCTTATTCGCGACGGCACAATCTCCGGCGGAATGATCCCGAAGATTGAGGGTTGTATCGAAGTCGTCGAAGCCGGAGTGGAAGCCGTCGTCATAATCGACGGGCGCGTGCCGCACTGCGTTCTGCTGGAGCTGCTGACCGAGCATGGTGTCGGCACACTATTGGGCACGGCCCGCAAACTGCCAAGCAACATCGCCAAGAGCGAAGAGTGACCAGGACTAAAGCATGTTCAGCCGAAGTGTACGCGGTTCGGCGTGAAGAACACAGCGAGAAACAAAAGACTTAAAGCGTGATGGGCGAATCTCATGATTCACAACACGCTTTGAACTGGAACGTCCTGTTTCCTATTCTGCTTCCGCTTCTGCTTTGTTTTGGCTACGCCTGAACGGATAGAGGAACTGCTGCCAATAGCCCTGAGGCACCGGATGTCCTTCAATTCCGTAGCCACGTGGCCATTGCCCTTCCGGAAAATGATACGTGCCAAACAGCCGGTCCAGAATTGGGAAGTGGATCGCAAAATTGACATCAATCGCTTCACGCTCGATGCCGTGATGCCAGTGGTGGAAGCGTGGCGTCACAAGATACCGCTCCAGCTTTCCAAAACTCCAACCGACGTTCGCGTGCACGAACGACGATGTCACATACACAATCAGCACATAGGCTTGAACTGCCGCAGGATCAAAGCCGAGCACCAGCATCGGCATGGCTGTCAAAGACCTGAGTATGATGATCTCAAGGAAGTGCATGCGTGCACCAGCGATCCAGTCCATGTATTGCGCCGAATGATGTACGGCATGGAAGCGCCAGAGGAACGGAATCTGGTGGAACGCGCGGTGAACCCAATACTGCGCAAGATCAGTCAAAAACATGATCTCGATGAGCTGAAGTATGAACGGCTGCGAAGCGATCAGCCCGCGTATGGAATTGAGGTCCAGTTCATTGACCGCAAAGTTGGACGGCGCCGCCGTGACGAATGTCAGAACCTGCACGAACATCGAGCTGACGAGATAGTAGAAAAGATCTTCCTGCCATTCCGGCCGGAACACCGTCTGCTCGCCCCACTTCGGCCAGATGCGCTCCAGCGGAATGAACAAGAACCCGGTGAACAGCACATTGAGAATGAAGAAATCGAGCCCAAAATAGAGTGGTGTTCCAGCAGCCGTTTGCGCATCAGCTTGTGAACCACCAAGCAGAGCTGCAACCGTTGTGAGCCCCAGCGCCGTAAAGCCCATTGTTTTCTCGGGCCGCAACAGCAAGCTGATCAGCGACAAAACGTAGGCGAGCGCCAGCACCAAATGTGTCGCCAGCCGGTAATAGTGGCCTTCGCGAAGCAAGGCCAGTTCGGGAGTATTGAGCAAACCCGGATGCCGCAGCGTGATCACGAGCAGCAGCCCGGTAAGGCCCGCCAGAATAGCACCCGCACCCGACAGCCAGCCCGAACCTAATGGGCGCTTGTCGCGGGGTGTTTCAAGTTCTTTTCGGATTTTTTCAAGCGGCCGCAAAGACATGATCCGTCCCAAACAGAAAAATAATCCCGGAACGTACAAAGGCACCGTTAAACTTCAATTGATAGCAAGGGCCATCCCGTCTCGTTCCATTTTAATTGGAAGTGCATTGTGAGTAGGGCGGGAATACGGCCGCCAGCCTGCTACGAGGCCAGCCATGACGGCTTTAACCCGGCCTCAGACCAGTTGGACGTTGCCAGAGCGGATTAGGTCAATGATGTTGGCTTTTTGGAGTTTTTGAACGGGCGCCAAAACCCATTATCAAAAAAGAAGAGCCATAAAGAAAAATCACGCATGAAAATAGAAACGCAGCCGCAATTCCATCACATCACTCTTGTTCCAACGCCGCCAAGGCTCGGTGCCGTGCCGCAGCCCGGTCGCGATCCTCGACGTTAATCAACGCAGCAACCTGCCGGATGAGCGCATCTTCGTAGGTGTCGAGCACACCGTCTGCATAAACGACTCGCCACAGCATCTCGATGATCTCGACACGTTCAGTCCTGCTCAGGCGCTCACAGATAAGTTGTGTAAACGGGTAATATTGTTCCGACCCATCTACGCGCGCTTCCGCTGCCACCATCAACTGGTCAAGCTCGGAAGACTTGAGATCAAATCTCTGAGCCAGCAGGTCGCGAATGGCACGGCGCTCTCCAGCATCGAACCGCTCATCCATTTTACCGGCTTCAATCAACAAGGCCGCGACCGCAATTCGCAGCTCTTCTTCGCTGGCAGCCTCCGCCTGCGATGCATCCCCAGATAGAAATCCCATTAATTTATCAAGCATATCAGTCCCTTCATTGGCCCGAACTTTTTTGACTCACCGTGGCCCATGCAGAACCAACACGCAAGACGTTCGCACAGCCCCGAGGCGGTAAACTGCTGGTTACTTTTCCAGACAGCACTGTTAGCCTCTTGCCTCATGACGGACCACAGTGTCGACATCCTCCAGCTTCTCGACGGCCGCGGCTTGCCAGAACGGCAAATCGGTGCAGGCGACACACTGTTTCTTAAAGGCGATGCGGCCGGCGTCATGTACGTGGTGCGCTCCGGCA
>JBKEAX010000173.1:0-2956 GCA_047972825.1 Hyphomicrobiaceae bacterium
TTCGATCGGAAGCTCATTGCTGCGACACAGGCGGGATTGCCGCTTGTGTCAAATCCATTCTCGGTTCTGGCAGATCAGGTTGGTAGTACCGAGGAACACGTGCTGTCCAGGTTCAAGGCGCTACAGGCGGGGGGGATCTTGCGCCGCATTGCCGCTGCTCCCAATCACTATGCTCTGGGCATGACGGCGAACGGCATGACGGTTTGGGATGTGGCAGATGACCAGGTATCGTTGCTCGGTGCGCAGGTCGGGGCACTTTCCTTTGTTACGCATTGCTACCTGCGCCCACGTGCGCGACCGCAATGGCCCTATAATCTCTTCGCGATGGTGCATGGGGCCACACGAGAGGAAGTCGAGTTGAAGCGTACGGAGATCTCGGCATTGCTTGGAAAGGCGTGCCGGTCATCCGATATTCTCTATTCAACACGCATCCTGAAGAAAACGGGTCTTCGTATTTCGACTAGCGGGAGCTGAATATCATGTTCCGGTTGTCTCACTACATGAAGCAGCTTGTTGCGCCGACACCTGTGCGCAGCCGAACACGCCGGCCGGGCAGCGTCAGGCCGGTTGTGATCTGGAATCTTACGCAACGCTGCAATCTCAAGTGCAGGCACTGCTATGCAGTGGCCGCCGACCATCACTTTCCCGGCGAACTCAGCACACAGGAAGCCTTCAACGTCCTGGACGATCTGGCCGCGTTCCAGATTCCGGCGCTTATTCTTTCGGGTGGTGAGCCGCTGTCGCGTGCCGATACGCTCGACATCGCGCGCCGCTCGAAGGGGTATGGCCTTTACACTGCGTTATCGACGAACGGCATGCCGATCATTGGTGACACGGCTGATGAGATTGCCGATATCGGTTTTGACTATGTGGGCATCAGTCTCGACGGGATTGGCGCAACGAACGATTGGTTCCGTGGGCAGGCGGGTGCGTTTGATGGTGCTTTGGCGGGCGTGCGGGCGTGCAAGCAACGTGGCGTCAAGGTTGGCCTTCGGTTCACCATGACGAATGACAACGCAGAGCAATTGCCTGACCTGCTGGCGCTGGCACGAGACGAAGGCGTTGAGAAATTCTATCTCTCGCATCTCGTTTATGCCGGTCGTGGCAACAAGCATCGCGCTGATGATGTTGAGGGACTGACGACACGTGCTGCAATGGACCTGCTCATCGATACGGCATGGCAATCGGCGCAGGATGGCAGCGAATTCGAGATCGTCACGGGCAACAACGACGCCGACGCTGTCTATTTTCTCAGGTGGGCGAGCGAACGTTTTCCGGCGGAGGCTGTCGCGCATGTGCGCCGGCATCTTGAAGCCTGGGGCGGCAACTCGTCAGGATTAGGCGTCGCAAACATTGATCCGCAGGGTGTTGTGCATCCTGATACATACTGGTCGAGCTATGCAATCGATAACGTGCGCAAGCGTCCTTTCAGTGTCATTTGGCAAGACGAAAGCGATGCAATGCTTGCCGCACTCAGAACTCGTCCGCGGCCGTTAAAGGGGCGTTGCGGTGCGTGTGCCTACAAGACGGTCTGTGGTGGCAATACGCGGATTAGGGCTCTGCAATTGACCGGAGATCCCTGGGCAGCCGATCCCGCATGCTACCTTGACAATTCCGAGATTGGACTTGAGCAAAGCGCAACCATCGAGGCACCTGTTCAACTCAGACCGTTCAGGGGGCGGCGACATGATCCTGCGCATCGCTTCGGTTAGTCTTGCTTTGTTGCTGGTCTCGTTTGGTGTTCAGGCCGGGTCTGAAAACCGTGAACGTGGCCAGCTTGCTCCAGAGCAGATTTATGCCGACAAGTGCATGTCGTGCCATGGAGCAGATCGTCTTGGAGGAACCGGGCCTGCGCTCATTCCAGAAACACTGAGACGGCTGAAGCCGGATGCGATCTCAGCCGTGGTAATGCACGGCCGCCCTGCAACCCAGATGCCGGCGTTCGGCGAGGAGATTTCCGCGGGTGACATCGGCAAGCTCGTGGCGTTTCTTAAAACGCCGCTGGCAGTAATGCCGACATGGACAGTGGCGGACATCGAGGCGAGCCGAGCGCTGAACACATCTTATGTGCCGTCCGAAAGGCCAGTCTTTTCGTCGGATCCCATGAACCTGTTCCTGGTTGTGGAGACTGGCGACCACCACATTTCTGTCCTTGATGGTGACTCGTTTGAGCGGCTTGACCGCTTTGGGACACCCTTTGCCGTGCACGGCGGCCCGAAATTCTCACCAGATGGCCGCTATGTATTTGTCATGTCTCGCGACGGATGGGTGCAGAAATACGATATATGGTCGTTGAAGGAAGTGGGGCGGGTGCGTGCGGGGCTGAACTCTCGCAATATCGCCATTTCCGCCGACGGCAAGTGGCTTGCCGTCGCCAACTACCTGCCGCGCACGCTTACCATTCTGTCAACAGCAGATCTAAGGGTCGAGCGAATTTTCGAAGTGGCAGATCGGAGCGGCAAGCCTTCGCGCGTTTCAGCGGTTTATCAGGCACCGACACGCAACAGTTTTATTCTCGCGCTCAAGGATGTTGCGGAGATCTGGGAGATCAGCACCGACCCCAATGCCCCTGCCGTACATGAGGGGTTTGTACACAGTTACGAGGCAGGCATGGTTGAGGCGTTGGGGAAAAGCGAAGGGCTGTTTGCACGCCGGCGCATTCCGGTCAGTCAGCCGCTCGATGATTTCTTCTTCGATCCTGATTATCGAAACCTGATCGGTGCCTCCAGGGATGGCGCAAACGGTGTGGTCGTCAATCTTGCAGTTGGGCGAGAGATTGCAGAATTGCCGCTTGCTGGCATGCCTCATCTCGGTTCTGGCATAAGCTGGATGCGGGATGGAAAGCGCGTCATGGCTACGCCGCATCTCAAGGAGGGCAAGCTCAGTGTGATCAACATGAATGACTGGTCCTTGATTTCAACCATCAAGACGGAGGGTCCAGGGTTCTTTCTGCGCT
>JBKEAX010000175.1:0-2337 GCA_047972825.1 Hyphomicrobiaceae bacterium
GTTACCGCAAAAGTGCGCCGCGATTTTGCGGTAACGACATGCATTAGATCATAGTGGTAAAGCGTGTTGAGCGAATTTCATAATTCGTGACACGCTTTAATAGCAACGGCGCGCTGCCTTGAGGGCAGTATCCACTGCTGCCTTGTTGGCCAGGAGGTTCAAGCGGTGTTTGAAATTCGCTTTCTGGTGGGCAGCCTTGTACTGTCGCTTGGCATCTGCCTTGGTGCCACGACGGGGACCGGCCAAGAACATTCCACAGATCGGATTGAAGTTGCCGAGCCAGCTGATTATCGCATAAACGACTACCGCTCTCCGGTGCCAAGCACGTTGCAAGGCGCACGCGTGGTGGATGCAGCGGGCGCGCAGGAATTGCTGACTGGCGAGCAGGCGATCCTGGTTGACGTTTATCCCCAGGCTCCAAAACCACCCGGACTTCCAGCAGGCACCATCTGGCGCACGCCTAAGCATACTTCCATCGCAGGTGCGGTTTGGCTTCCCAACGTAGGTTATGGAAAGCTTGCTGAAGAGCCTGAAAACTATTTCCGGAAGTCTCTTGAACGACTGAGTTCAGGCAACAAGCACAAGACGCTGATCTTTTTTTGTCTGAGGGACTGCTGGATGTCCTGGAATGCCGCCAAGCGCGCCATGGAATGGGGCTACTCCAACGTCGTCTGGTTTCCCGACGGGGTTGATGGCTGGCGCGAACTCGGCAACCGGGTTGCCGACGTCAATCCCGAACCAAAAGAATAACAGGTAACAGGCAGACCACGTTCGGTTCCATCTTCCATCTGCGCAGGCAAGGCTACGACATTGCAATCATAATGCATGCCGCGCCAATTCGCTGTGCGAAGTTGCGCGACATGCAAAAAGCAGGAGTGCCGATCGCAATGCGCTCAACCGGTGAGGCGCAGGGCCGTCAACTCCTTCGCAATACGCTTGAAGGCCTCGCGAAGTTCCTCGCCGGATTGGGTGTTGAAGAAGTAATCCGCGGACGTTGCACATTTGCTCAAGAGGTCAAGTGAATCGGATGGTGCATTGAAGCCGACAGAGAATACGGTGATACCCTTCGCCTTGATGTTTTCACACAACATCTTGCCCTGGTACCTTGAGTTCCCGTTGCTGCCCTCGTACTGGGTGTTGAAGCTGCCGTCGGTCATGATGACCACTGCTTTCAGTACTTTTCTGGGGTCATAGTTCGCGGGTCGGCTGCCGCTAGGCCAGAATGACGCCCATTCCGGCGACACCAGATACCACGCCCACGCAATGCCCAGATGGCCTGCGGTCATGCCGTTTGCCGACAGAGCGTTGATGCGCGAACGCAGCAGTGATTGGTCATCGCTCAACGGAAATACCGTGCTTGTCGGGCATTTGTCGGTCCGGCTCTTCAGTGGCTTCACTGCCGGTGAGGCATCGGTGAACGCTTCTGAGCCAGGACGCTCAGTGACGCACGTGCTTGATGAAGCTGCACCATTGGTGGCGGCATCAGCATAGGTTCCTGCATTGACCGAGTTGGAATAAGGCGCCAGTCCAATGCGGTTGCGTGTTTCGCTGCTCGTGTTTTCGAGAACGATATCGACCAGATCGTTGGAGGCGTCTCTAAGCGCTGAAATTCTGCTACCACCCATGGAGCCGCTGACGTCCAGCATCAGCCCCAATTCGATGTCTCGTGCCGAATAGACAGAGCGCGTCGACATTCTCTCCTTGAAGGCGGACACATTGAATACGCGGCCAATATGGGTCTTCAGAAGAAAATCGACCGAGATGTCAACTGTGCCGGTTTCAGGATCGACCTGTACCGAAAAGTCTTGATACGTGCCTTCACCCAGGTTTTGTCCGCGAAGGTTGGCATCGAAGTAGGATCTGGCGAGCGTCTCTAGTTGGCCCGATGGCCCATTCATAGTCAGCTCTTTGGCTGTGGCCAGCGAAGCTGAGTCCAGTGCGGCCAACGTGAGTGTTCTCAACCGCTGGATGCGCGAGGTATCCAGAGCTATTGCCGAGGCAGCAAGAAGTATCAAGAACACGAGGCCGAACATGATGGCGATTGCACCGTTTTGATCGGTGCGGAACCTCTGTAAAAGGCGGTTGCAATAGTTGCTGGTATTTTTGACCATCACATTCCCATTCCACTGATGATGCAGTGTGAGCCACACAATTTATCTGCACTCTGCAAACTATCGCTAATGTGCGAGCGAATGGGATAATCATAATTTTGAAGTAATCGAGACGTTAATTTGGGTGCAAATTCTGGAAATATTGCTGAAAAGAAGCTTCAAATGCCGAATGCTTTTGAAGCCTTCATCATTTTGAGACATCGGTAAATGATTGAGAAATGTTCGA
>JBKEAX010000185.1:0-4596 GCA_047972825.1 Hyphomicrobiaceae bacterium
ATCCCGATTGCTCAGGACATTGCAAAACGTTTTGCCGATCCAAAACGTGCTGCCGAAATCGGACCGCTTCGGCTCAACATCTCAGGCTGTATCAACGCTTGCGGGCACCACCACGTCGGCAACATCGGCATTCTCGGCGTCGACAAGAAAGGCACCGAGCATTACCAGATCACGCTTGGCGGCAGCCCGGCGGACGATGGCAGCATCGGCAACATTCTCGGCCCCAGCTTCCCGGCCGGGGACGTGCCTGGCGCAATTGAAAAAATCGTTGATACCTACATCGATATGCGACTCACTCCTGAAGAGACATTTCTTGCGACTTACCGCCGTCTAGGTAAGCGTCCTTTCTACGACGCGCTTTATGGCCAGAAACCGGCCAGCTCCCAACGTATCGCTAGAGCATGTTCAGCCGAAGTGTAGGCGGTTCGGCGTGAAGAACACCGCGAGAAACAAAAGAAAATAGGTCGCGTTCGCGATTCCGTGAAACGTGAACGCGATCTAAGGCCCTGGAGCGACCAAATGTCTAACAAAGAAACCATCGAAATCACTATTTCGCCTGCCATCGGTGTCGAACGCATCTGGACGATAGAGGGCTTTCGCGATGATCCATGGCGCATGCTTGATGACAATGCGCCATGGCCTAAAGAAGGATCATTTGTTGTCCCGATCAGCCGCTGGCGCGCCGAGCATCATGCCCTCGTAGCGGCCGAAAAATTGAATATCGGCCTGGCGCTCGCGGTTGCTGACGATTTCGATCCAGCAAGCGACGAACTCGATCGTGTGCAACTCATCGTTCTGCCGTTTCCAAAATTCACCGACGGACGCGCCTATTCGACAGCGCGTCGTCTTCGCGAACAGTGGGGCTACCGTGGCGAACTGCGCGCCAGCGGAGACGTCCTTTTCGACCAGCTGCCGCTGATGCTGCGGTGTGGATTCGACAGTTTCTCGATCGCCGACGCTTCAACGTTGGCCCGCCTGGAACGCGAGGGACTGCGAATGCCCACCCGAATGTACCAGTCGTTCACGTGTTCCTCTGTCGCCGAACGACCAGCCATCGCAAGCAAGGGTGAGCATGCCCTGACCGCAGCTGAATGAAATCTAGATCCAGGACCATACCATGAGCTTTCAGGCTTACATCACCGCTACCAATCACAACAACACCGTGCTCGCATCGCGTCTTGCCGCAGCGGGCTCTCTCGAAGAACGCATTGTCCTCATTGGCGACAACGCCAGGGGGCGCATTGCCTTTTCAACGAGCATCGGCATTGAGGACCAGGCAATCCTTCACGCCATTGCCGCAACCAACATTACGGTCGATGTCTTCACGTTGGACACAGGCCGGCTTTTCCCTGAAACCATTGACACGATCGCCGAGAGCGAGCGCAGATACGGTCTTAAGGTGCGAGTAGTGGCGCCGGACACCGCTGCGCTGGAAGAGCTGACCAACCGCGATGGCGTGCACGGGTTCCGCTTTTCGATTGCCGCGCGCAAGTCCTGCTGCGAGGTGCGCAAGGTCCACCCCCTCAATCGCGCCCTGGCAGGTGCATCCGTATGGCTCACGGGCCTTCGCCGGGAGCAGTCGGACACGCGCATCGAACTCCCATTCACGGAGCGGGACACCCGGCTCGGCCTGTTGAAGATCAACCCGCTTGCAGACTGGTCAAACGATCGTCTCGAAAGCTACGTCAAAGACAACGATGTTCCCGTCAATCCGCTGCATGGCCGCGGTTTCCCGTCAATCGGTTGCCAGCCCTGCACACGTGCTGTGGAGCCTGGAGAACACATTCGCTCCGGTCGCTGGTGGTGGGAAAGCCCTGAACACAAGGAGTGCGGTCTGCACGTGCGCGGCCGCTCAGCGGAGGCCGCCGAATGAGTCGACCACTGTCTCACCTCGATCTTCTGGAAGCCGAGGCGATCTACATTTTTCGGGAAGTCTCTGCACAGTTCCGCAAGCCGGTGCTGATGTACTCGATTGGAAAAGACTCCACCGTCCTGTTGCATCTGGCGCGCAAGGCGTTCTATCCGCAACGCGTGCCCTTTCCGCTGTTGCACGTCGATACAACCTGGAAGTTCCGCGAGATGATCGCCTTTCGTGATCTGACGGCGAGCAGGTTCGGCTTGGACATGATTGTCCATGTCAATTCCGAGGGTGTATCTCGCGGCATCAATCCATTCGATTATGGGCCGTCGCTTTACACCGATGTTATGAAGACTGCTGCATTGAAGCAAGCGCTCGATCATCACAAGTTCGACGCAGCCATCGGCGGTGCGCGGCGAGACGAGGAAGCAAGCCGTGCCAAGGAACGCGTCTTTTCCTTCCGCAGTGATGGTCACCGCTGGAACCCGCGCGGCCAGCGCCCGGAGATGTGGAATTTGCTCAATGGCCGCCTGGGCAATGGCGAAACCGCGCGCATCTTTCCCATGTCGAATTGGACGGAGCACGATGTGTGGCGTTACATCCTGCGTGAGAAACTCGATGTCGTGCCACTCTACCTGGCCGCTGAGCGGCCGACCGTGGAACGCAACGGTCAGATCCTTGTTCGCGACGATGATCGCATGCCCCTGTTGCCTGGTGAGCGCGTGGTTTCCAGAATGGTTCGTTTTCGCACCCTTGGCTGCTGGCCATTAACCGCTGCCATCCCTTCCACGGCAAGTGATATCGACAGCGTTGTTTCTGAAACGCTCACAGCGCGCGCGTCCGAACGCAATGGTCGGCTCATAGACCACGATCAGACTGGCGCCATGGAACGCAAGAAGCAGGAAGGCTATTTTTGATGTCCGCAACCATGGCGCAGAGCGATGCCACGTGGGCTCCTGTCAATGCACCAGCCGTTGTCGAAAACGGATCGGTTGCATCGGAACTGCCTGCGAAAGAACTCACTGGCATCATCCACATCCTCACCTGTGGCTCGGTTGACGATGGAAAGTCGAGCTTGATCGGACGCTTGTTATGGGATGCCGCCGCGTTGCCTGACGATACGCGTGCCTCGCTACTGGCTTCAGCGGGTGCTGACGGGCAACCCGATCTGAGTCGCCTCGTCGATGGCCTCGTTGCCGAACGTGAGCAAGGCATTACCATTGACATCGCCTGGCGTTACTTCGATGCCGGGTCGCGCCGCCACGTCATCATCGATAGCCCTGGTCACGAACAGTATACGCGTAACATGGCGTCGGGCGCGTCCCATGCCGATGTCGCCATCATGCTCGTCGATGCTCGTCACGGTATCAAGCGGCAGACACGCCGTCATGCAGCTATTCTAAATCTCGTCGGTCTGCGCAACGTCATCCTGGCGGTCAACAAGATGGATCTTGTTGGCTGGAGCGAAGATGTTTTCCGCGAAATCGAAAACGACTTCGCAATCATCGCCGAACGTTTCGGTTTTTATAGCGCGGCTGCTGTTCCAGTCGCCGCAAAGCCTGGAGACAATGTCGTCAAGAGGTCGGAACGCATGCCCTGGTATTCAGGACCGACCTTGGTCGACCGCCTCAATCAGTCGCCCGGCCGCGGACAACTGGACTCCAAGGGCTTGCGTTTCCCGGTCCAGACCGTTTTGCGTGGCGCAACAGACTTCCGCGGCCTTGCTGGCACCATCAGTTCCGGTGAAATGCGGGTCGGAGGCTCCATCTGCGATTCGGTGAGCGGCAAACAGGCCCGGATCAAACGCATCGTTACAATGGATGGGGACCGCGACGTAGCGTGCAAAGGCGACGCGATCGTTGTTGAGCTTGACAATGACCTCGACATCTCACGCGGCGCATTGCTGGCCGATCCGCACTCCGCACCACACCCCGCCCGCATTCTGGACGCACGTATCGTATGGTTGGCGGACACGCCGCTCAGCTCAGCGAATGGCCTGCTCGTCCGTCTCTCAACCGATCTCGTACCGGTAGCCGCATTCGAGATATCCGCCCGGCTCGAACTGGAAACAATGAATGAAACTGAGTGCGACGAGTGCCTGGCTGGTGATATTGCCTTGGCCAAACTGAAACTCGCCCGTCCTGCGGCCGTCGATGCATTTGAAGATAATTCCACAACAGGAAGCTTTATTCTCATTGATGCTTTGTCCGGCGCGACATTGGCCGGCGGCGTCATCGCCCGTATCGCAGATGGCGTGTGCGTTGAAGGTAGCGCAACAACGTTCATGCTGACTGATGAAATTCTGGCACGCGGATTGTGCAGCAACGTGGCGCCTGGTTCAGTCGAATTCCGTCGCCGCGCAGAGGAAGCCGCCATCCTTCTACGTGCTGCTGGTATCTCGGTTTCCTTGGTGCTGGAGCAGGATCCAAGAGCATGTTCAGCCGAAGTGTGTAGCGGTTCGGCGTGAAGAACATGCACAAAATAAATTAAAATAGAGCGCGCGATTCCATGAAAAGTGAACGCACTCTAGCCAATGCCGCGGAACATTTCGGGGATATTGAGCACGTGCCCCATGCTTTTCGGAATGTAGCCGGGCAATTGATTGATGGCTTTGTGAAACGCATCACTGCGCATTAGATCGAGCAGACGCATTACAGGTGTCTTGTCGAGCGATGTCGCGCGGCAGACGAAGAAGTAATCTTCGGTTGCCAACCTAACGAAATCGAGGTCGAACTGCC
>JBKEAX010000410.1:0-1869 GCA_047972825.1 Hyphomicrobiaceae bacterium
TCCTCCTCACTCACCCAGCGACGTTCTTCGACAAGTTCACGATGCATCAGCGCAATCTGCCCGGCAGGCCCACCGAAGTTGAGCAGACCAATGCGGAAGAACACACGAAGCAGGTGGGAGAACGTGGGAGCGGACTCAAGATCCCCGGCCATGGTTACCTCGCAAGCAATCGCCCGCCAAACGGCGGGGCGACGAGGCAACGCTTGGGCAAAACCGCCTAACCGGGAGGTTGCTTAACCCCGGAGCAGAAGTCTTATATCGCAAACAAGAACCATGGAAGTGCTATCGTGACATGGCAGTCTCAGACCGGAGCCGCACAATGGGCTTGGCGCACGTTCAAAACGACCGCCACCGCCTGCGCATTATGCACGACTAAGGACCGGACGTTGGAGCATGTTCAGCCGAAGTGTATGCGGTTCGGTGTGAAGAACACTGCGAGAAATAAAAGAAAAGAGATCGCATTCGCGATTCCATGAAAAGTGAATGTGATCTAGACCAGAACGTCGCTATGACAGACTTGGATGGCCAGGCACAGCGCTGTTGGATAATTAGATCGCAAACTGCAGCTCGCGGACAACTGAGCCGAGCCTTATCAGTTTGTGATGGAAAGAGAAAAACCTATTGTTTCCCAAAGCTCTTGTTCATGTGGGAGCAGGGATGGTGCCCAGAAGAGGACTCGAACCTCCACGCCTCGCGGCGCTGCTACCTGAAAGCAGTGCGTCTACCAATTCCGCCATCTGGGCCAACACGTCAGCCGTGTCGAGCCGCTTCAACTAGTCGCCATGCAGTGAATTGTCAATCACCGTATGGGCCCGTATGGACCCTCACGCCCCCCTTTGCCCCGCCAGGCCCGCCGTATTGGCCGGTTTGTTCGCGACGCCAGTCCCATAGAACACTGCCGCCCCGGACTTCAGACGCACTTCACAGAACGGAGAACGACCGTATAGTGCGGTGCCAAGCGAGATATTTAACTTTGATGGCCGCCCGACAAATTGCGGGCCCGAAAAGACGGTGAGCACATGACCTCGAAGCTATTACATGGCGGACTGGCGACGGTATTTGGCGGCGGTGGTTTCGTCGGACGGCATACTGTGCGCGAATTGGCAAGGCGGGGTTGGCGAATCCGGGCCGCTGAGCGCCGCCCCGACCTTGCAGGCTATCTACAGCCCATGGGCGCAGTCGGGCAGATTCACCCCGTGCAGGCCAACCTGCGATACCCAGAATCGTGCCAAGCAGCAGTTGCGGGCGCCAGAGTTGTCGTGAACACCGTTGCCATCATGTCGGGTAGCGGCAAGCAGACACTGCAAGCCGTCAACGTTGATGGTGCAAGGGCAGTTGCGCGGGCCGCGCGTAATGCGGGCGTCGAACGCCTCATTCACATCTCGGCGATCGGAGCTGACGCAAACTCCAATGCCGCCTATGCTAGATCAAAGGCCGAAGGTGAAGCAGCCGTACTGGCCGAGTTCCCTGAAGCCATAATCATCCGGCCCTCAATTGTGTTTGGGCCAGAGGATGAGTTTTTCAACCGCTTTGCCGGCATGGCGCGAATGTCGCCAGTCATGCCGCTGGTCGGCGGCGGCGTCACCAAATTTCAGCCGGTTTACGTGGGCGACCTGGCCAACGCAATTGCCAATGCTGTCGATGGCTCCGGCAAACCGGGAACGGTTTATGAGGTAGCTGGACCAGATGTTTCAACCTTCCGTGAACTGCTTGACAACACACAGACCTGGGCAGGGCGCGACCGGCCCTATTTCCCAATGCCGTTCTGGCTGGCCAAACTGCAAGCTATTCTGACGTGGCCATTGCCCAATAGCATGCGCCCGATCACCGGCGATCAGGTCAAGATGCTGAAAAAAGACAACGTTGTAA
>JBKEAX010000290.1:0-1855 GCA_047972825.1 Hyphomicrobiaceae bacterium
GCCTACCATACCTGAGAATCAGACAAAAATAGTAACAGCGAGAACAGCTGGCCAAGCTCAGGAGAGAGCTATCGCACCGCGCAGCCCAATATGCCGAAAACGCCGGCGCCAACCTCCATGCCGCCGCCCTTTGCCGCTTGCGCTATCGCACGGAAGCATTGCGATGCTTGTTTTGCTATCTCTGGCTGGATCCCCAAAAGTTGCATCTGCAGAACAAGTCCAACGCCCTTATTTCCGGCCCGTCACTGATAGACAGCAGCCTCCCTCCACAGGACACATCCAGGAAGATCAACCGCCCTCAGAAACATTCGGCGGTCCATTGACGCGTCCGCTGCCGCTTGATCGCCCTTCGCCCGCAGCTTGGAGTTCGCGAACAAAACCACTGGCAGCATGGCCACTTAGAATTGTCAGTTGGCATCTGGACGCGGCAGAGAGCGCGGGGGCAATCGAAATCAAGCCGACGCCACAACGCATCTGGCGCCATACCTTTGGTGCAGAGAGAAGATCTGCATCGCGTGCCCGGTTTGACAGCACATCTCTCAATGCAGACGTTGTACTGGTTCAAGGTGTACGATTGTTGTCCCACGTAAGACTGTTGTTTCCTGCCGCGACATGGAATGTGCTTGCATCTCGGCAATTGCTTCACCCGGTACTTGCTAGCGCCGATGCCAGCCAGGGTTGGGGGAACATCAAACGCACACCGACAACGGCCATTGCCATACGATATCAGCGCGGTGTTCGCATGGCCGGGCGAGAGCATATTACGCAAACAGCTATGATGCGCGACCTTGCAGGAGAGGACGTTAGCGAAACAGCGGCTGCCGTTGCTGTGCGACTTAGGGTCGGTGATGAAAGCGTCTGGCTCGTTTCGGCTGACTTGCCCGAGGGCTGTGCGCAACCACATAATCCAACACCCACGTCAACGTCACCCTCCACATCAACGCCAACCTCAACTTCAGCGACTGGCCAAGGGACTTTTCAACCAGCCGATTTCGAAACCGATGCCTGCCGGGCTCATTTGGCACTCGCACGTTGGTCCCAGGCGCGGCGCGGCAACGAGCGCCTCATAATCGGAGGCCCGCACACCGTCACTGTCCTTGCAGCAAGTTCGCGCCTTGGTGGCAAAACAGACCTATCAACCTCAAGTGCGACCGGAAAAAATGCATGCCCCACCCAGCAAGTCAGCATCCTGGATGGCAACAACTTGAAGGTTGCGCATGCCGAAAAACGTAACGATGCAGGCTGCCTTGCCCGCCTGGACGTCACCGACGCCAATCAATAGAGCCTGCCCCTCACGCCGACCCTATGGATAAAGACGCGCCCGGCTCCACGGTGCATCCGGCTGCGACCGACGAAAAACCACCCGGTCATGAAGCCGAAATGGACGATCGTGCCAGAATTCTATCTCTGATGGCACAATGCGAAACCCTGACCAGTGCGGCGGCCTGGGAATATCGCCAACAGGATGACGTGCAGCAACCAAAGCCACTTTCTTTTCAAGCGCAAACCGGCTTTCCAGCGGTCTCGATTGATCAGATGCCCACGCACCAATACGGGACTGCCGTGGCCGCGAACCGTAGTAGGCATTGGCTTCTGCTTCGCTGACGGCATGCACCTGCCCGCGCACGCGGACCTGCCGCCGTAGCGACTTCCAATGAAACAGCAATGCAGCCTGCAAATTAGCAGCAAGTTCCTTGCCTTTCGCACTTTCAAGGTTCGTATAAAAAACAAACCCTCTGCTCTTGGCGTCCGCGGCATCCAGCCCCTTTAACAACACCATGCGGACATTGGGCAAACCCTCACTGTCCGACGTTGCCAGCGCCATTGCATTAGGGTCGTTGGGCTCACTGGCTTC
>JBKEAX010000319.1:0-1761 GCA_047972825.1 Hyphomicrobiaceae bacterium
CCAGACAGCAGTTATCTCCCGAATTTCGTAGCCGAGTTGGAAACAGGGCCTCAGGACACGCTGAAACTGAGACAGGTTTGGCTAATCGACGGCAACGAACGCGTGCCATGCCTCTGACACAAACAGCAGCACGTTGATTCCTATTGCGAGGGCGAAGCTATGCTTCGCCCTCATTCGTGCAGTCCTACTTGTGCATTGTCACAAAGGGTTTCGACCCCAAGGGTTGCTATGACCGGCACCGTTCTCAAGCTACGATCCTGATATTAGGCTGCGCGGTTTCTTTCGCCAGGTTTTCGCGGACGAAAGTGAGAATGGCGTCGTGCATCTGCGTCAGAGCCGGTTCCTCGATCGGGTAATGGCTACCGTTTTCAAGCATGACTGTCTTTGCAGGCACTTTTTTGAGCCGCTTCGTGAAGGCCTCGGCCATCCACAGCGGTGTCCAGCCATCTTCCGCCGGCTGCGTCAGCAACACTGGGCAGATGTCGAAATCTTCCGGTTCGATCTCGAATGTCGGGTTCATGAAACTCTGCAGGAACGACAGCTGCGCCCAGTTGCCAGCGGAGGTGCCATCGCGCATCAATTCACGGCCTGTTTTCCGATCGTTGACGAGCTTGTGCATCTTGCCGACGAGCCGCATTGGCATCTTTATCGAGCGGAATCCGGGGAGCTTGCCCAACCCCAGCATTGGCAATGAGATCCGGCCGAGCCATGGGGTAAGCGTTGCACCCAGGGCGACCTTGCGATCGCGCAGATCGAGGAATGTCATGCCGATGATGCCTGAAACACGGGAGCGGCTGCGGCTTGCGACATGATAGGTCAACATGCCGCCGGCACTGAGCCCGTAAAGAAAGATGGGGCGGGGATCGCGTGCCATTTCTGCGTCGACAAAGTCAGCTCCGGCCTGAACCCAATCGTCATAGGTGACGTGGGTGCCCTTGGCGACCTTGGTTACGCCATAGCCTGGCATGTCGACGGCGACGGTCTCAATGCCGGATTTTGCCAGCGGATGGCCGAGGATGGAGGACATCTGCCGGCCATTGGTGCCGACGCCGTGGAACAGAATGACCCGAGCCGGTGCTTCAGGACGCCGATAGCGGTCGAGGTGGATCTTGTGGCCGTTCCATTCCCAGGTTTCTTCCTCGGGCATATCGGCTGCGGCAAACTGGTACTGTGCAGGAAGGTGGGCCTGAATCCGGCTCCAAGCCTGCTGATTGCTGTAGGTTGTTTCGCTTTTCATTGTCAGGGTCTCCTTGACGAAAGTTGCGAGTTGATGAAATGTGACATTTGTCGGGTATCGATGAAATGCAACATATGTCGGATTCTCACGAAATGCAACACCTGTCGGATATTATTTTGTCGCAGATGGAGGACAGCCCGCAGCAGCAGCGGTCACGGGTACGGATTCGCCGTGCGCTTGAGGCTGCGGAACAACTCCTGAGTGAGGGTGGACCGGAGGCCTGTTCAATTCCGGAAGTGGCCAAAGCGGCGGATGTGCCGCGCGCTGCGATTTATCGATATTTCCCCGACCGGCCTGCGTTGCTCGCGGCGATGGCTGCGGCCAGCATGGACCAGCTTGGTGAGGTGATCCGCAAAACGATACAGGAATTGCCCCGTGCTTCATCGGAGGGGGTGCTCGAAGTTGCTGTTGTCGAAACGGTGCGGTTCTTCAATGATGAACCTGTTGCCAGCATTCTGCAATTCAACGGGCCGTTCGGTGTGGTTGATCGCAAGACTCATCATCAGAAATCCGGTCTCTTGATT
>JBKEAX010000396.1:0-3270 GCA_047972825.1 Hyphomicrobiaceae bacterium
TCACGCCATGAGCCAGGTCCGCAGTGCACGCGTTACGACATCGGGCGCTTCGAGCGTTGACAGGTGACCCGACCCAGGCACCACGGAAAGTGCGCTGCCAGTGATCCCATCACACATCTCCTGAGCCATGGAAATAGGTGTGAGGTTGTCCTCTTCGCCCACCAATACGAGTGTTGGGCATGAAATGTCTTTGAGCCCGTGCCTGCTGTCAGGCCGGCCCATGATCGCATTCTGCTGGTTTGCAAATCCGTCGGCTCCGATCGCCTCGGCCATTTCAAGGAATGTTTGGCGAAGCGCTGCATCGTCGTGCCGGGAAGGTGCCACAAGTGCGGGAAACATCTCGCGCGCGGCCACACAGACCCCTTTCTTGCCCGCAAGAGTGACAAGCCGCCTCCTGTTTTCGCTCTGCTCGGGCAGATCCGGCCGGGCGCTGGTATCAAGTAGCGCTAGGCGCTCCACCCGTTTGGGGTCAAGCCGCATGATCTCGAACGCGATGTATCCACCCATGGAAAGCCCCGCGAGTGAAAACCGCTCTGGTGAGGCCGCCAGAATTGACGTGGCAAGACCAGTCATTGTGTCCGTTGAAGCATGATCGGCGACGGAAACGCTGGCAACGTCAGCAAGGCCCGCGATCTGCGCCGAAAAAAGAGCCGTTGTGCACAACAGGCCCGGAATGAAAACCAAGTGGGGAGTTGCCATAGTTTCCTCCGCAACAAATCCATGCCGCACCATTCATCCGCCTACGCACCTTCCCGCGGCCTACTGACACAACATCACGTCCATTAGCCGGCTTCTACTTGCATTTACGCCTAAGCTGTGTCAGCACGTCGCTGACGTGAGCGCAGGGGCTTGAGAGCTGTAGTCTTCCCAGACGCATAACTTAGTCCCTTTTTCACGCCCTAATACCTTGTTTTGCCGCTTTTCCGGCACTGCTCTCCCCTGCGCTTTGTCTTGGTTCTCTCACCCTCCCATCTTCGGCATCCGGCCGTACAGATGGCGATGAGCTGTGGCGGGGAACCGACCAGACGAAGACGGAGAGGATCTCTTTTGACCACCACGACGTTTGCTGAGCTAGGGCTCAGTCATAAGGTGCTGGCAGCTATTGAGGCCGCCGGTTACGTTACTCCCACGCCAATTCAGGCCGATGCGATACCCGTTGCACTGACAGGCCGTGACATACTGGGCATAGCGCAGACTGGCACCGGCAAGACCGCGGCTTTCACCATGCCGATGATCTCCCGGCTGGAGACGGGGCGGGCCCGTGCACGCATGCCTCGCTCGCTTATTTTGGCTCCAACGCGCGAACTTGCTGCCCAAGTCGCGCAGAGTTTCGAGAAATACGGTACAAACCACAAGCTGACGGTCGCCTTGCTGATTGGCGGCGTCTCAATGGACGATCAAGTCAAGAAGCTCGACCGTGGTGTTGACGTGCTGATCGCCACGCCCGGCCGCCTGATCGACCACTTCAATCGAGGCCGGGTGATGCTGATGGGCGTCGAAATCCTTGTCATCGACGAGGCCGACCGGATGCTCGACATGGGCTTCATTCCCGACATCGAGAAGATCTGCCGATTGCTGCCGCCTCGGCGTCAGACGCTTTTCTTCTCAGCGACCATGCCGCCGGAAATCACGCGCCTTGCCGACCAGTTCCTCAAGGAACCAACGCGTATTGAGGTCGCAAGACCTGCAACCACGGCAAAGACCATCACGCAGCTTTTCCGGTTCTGCCCTGAAGGTGAGGATTGGGCCAAGCGCGAGGAACTGCGCGAACTCATTCGCAACGAGGAAAATTTCAAAAACGCGATTGTCTTCTGCAATCGTAAACGTGATGTCGCGATTCTCCTGAAGTCGCTTACCAAGCATGGCTTTAACGCCGGCGCCCTGCACGGCGACATGGACCAGAAGAGCCGCATGGAGACACTGGACCAATTCCGCTCGGGTGAGATCATTATCCTGGCGGCAAGCGACGTGGCGGCGCGCGGGCTGGACATTCCGGACGTGTCTCACGTCTTCAACTTCGATTTGCCCTGGCAATCTGATGACTACGTGCATCGCATCGGGCGCACAGGCCGTGCGGGTAAATCCGGTATCGCCTACTCCCTCGTCACTATCGACGACCTGAAGCTCCTCAATGACATTGCCAAAATTACTGGCGATGAAACGGAGTGGATCGGCGAGCCGCCGAGCGAGGAAGAAATCGCCAGCGCAGGAAAGCGCCGCCGTGGACGCGGTGGACGCTCTGCCCGCAGTGGTGATCGCAAGGTTCGAGGCGGGGAACGTGGTGAGCGTGGTCGACGTTCATCTCGCGACCGGACGGAACCAACGTCGGAACGACGCAGCAAATCGACGGCTGCGCGCCGGTCTGATGATGCACCACCGCTGCCCGGCACGGGCGAGCAGCCTGATGTGCTCTTCGAACCTGCCGGAGTTCCTGTCCCAATGGCTGCAAATCCGGACACTGGTGACGTCGCGCCTGCTCACGACGAGCAACCCAAACGCCGCCGCCGTGGTGGCAGAACCCGCGGGCGTGCCCAGCAAGGCATTGAAGAGAACCTTTCAGACGGCGCCGCTGAAGCCTCCGATCAACAACCATCGCAAGTGGCTCATTCCCGAACTGCCGGAGACACTGACGCGGACGACGCGGGTGAGCGAGATGCGCAACCGACAAGACGGCGCCGTACGCGCCAGACGAGCAAGGAAGGCGGCGAGCCTGTACAGGAAAGCCGTTCCCGCGGTTCGTCGAATGGCGGCGCACGGCGCAAGGCACCGACACGCCAACGTTCATCAGGCGAACAGCGCGAGCATGAAACTGCTCCAGCGACGACTGGTGCCGCGAAAGGCTTTGCCGATAATGTGCCAGCCTTCCTGAGACGTCCGCTTCCCAAACGGCGCCAGAAGGTCGCCAGCGAATAAAAGCCCTGGAGCAACACCCCGAGAGCTTTTAAAGCGCGCTGCGATTTTAGGAATCGTGGCGCGCTTTAATATTGATCTTATGCATGTCGTTATCGCTTAGATCACGTTCACTATTCATGGAATCTCGAACGTGATCTATTTTCTATTGTTTTGAGAATGTTCTTCACGCCGAACCGCGTAAACTTCGGCTGAACATGCTATAGGGTCTGTACCCTGGAGCGCCGCGGCTTAGCCGCACGGGCACGCTCATCACTTCACGTCGAATGACTGGATTGCCTGCTAGGTGACGCGAACGGCCTTTTGCAGTTTCTCAAGCGTCTGGCGCCGTTCGTGTTCGCCGTTGCGCTAGCAGTCGCG
>JBKEAX010000407.1:0-7561 GCA_047972825.1 Hyphomicrobiaceae bacterium
TAACCACCAGATCACCGCCCTGGTTGACTTCGGCCACAACGCGGTCCGCATTGTAGTCGCAATAGGCAGCGCACACCGCACGCGCCCACACATTTGGCTCGCGTCCTTGCAGCGTCCGGTCATCAATCACATAAACACGTCCATCCTCGCCACGCCCCGCCACGACGATCCCACACGCATCCGAGTGAGCCGTTGCCGTCACCGGCGGATCAACCGCCACGACGATCGACTTCAGGTCGGGCGCTTCAGCAATTCGCTGATCCTCGATCCAATCGCGCCGCCACAAGCCACCTGCAAAGTTCTCGATGATTTCACCATCCAGCTCCTGCCTCCCCAGCAGCGAGCCTTGGTAGCGCCGCTGCATTTCAGCAACAAATGAAGGTGCCAGATTATCGGCATTGTCAGCTGTTCTGGCGCGCGTCACTACCGTTGCGGCATCCTCCATGATCGACTTCAGCAACGGCAATGGACGGGGCGTTGTTGTCACCACCGCTTGAGGCGCATCGCCAAGGCGCAACGCAAACTGAAGCATGTCCCATGTCTCCTCTGCATTGCGCCATTTGCAAAGCTCATCACACCACGCCGCATTGAATTGTGGTCCGCGTAGACCATCGGGGCTCTCCGCTGAGAAGATTTCCGCAACCGTGCCGTTGGGCCAGACAATTTGCCCCTTCGACGCCTCAAAGCGTGGGCGGTCATGCTCGTTGTGCACGGACAGCAAGCCTGAGACGCCCTCCACCATCACGCGACGAACGTCACTGATCGTTTCACCAATGAGTGCGATGCGCTGTGCCGGTTGCGCTGCAATTGGCGCTAAACCCATGGCCTGCGCCCGAACCCATTCGGCGCCGGCCCGCGTCTTGCCAGCCCCACGGCCGCCAAGTATCACCCACACCCGCCATGCAGCGCCCTGTGCCGTCAATGCTGGCGGTAACTGATCGTCGCGCGCCCAGATCTGCCAGTCGCCCAGCAGGAATGAAAGGTCGTCCTCCGAAAGCCCGGCAACGACCGTTGCAAGCTCATCGGCCCTGGAGCAATCTTTGAATGCGTGCCGCAATCTCCTGGCGGCGGCACTCCGCATCGGCTCCTGCCTGCCGCCGTTTGCCATTCTTGCGTCCGCTCCTGCTGGTGATCTTGCATTCGTAGTCAGTGAGCTTTTCCAAACTCCTGACCAGCGTATTCAGCGTTCGCGTGGTGCGCTCACTGTCAACGGCAGATTGGTCGCCGCCTGCTGCCATGCGGGCTTCGATCGCGCTCAGCTTCATATCCATCGCCTCAAACAATCTCTCCGCCATCGCCCGCCGTGCCGCACCCCGTTTCTTTCTCGCGGGTTTCGCAGGCGCCGCGGAACATTGACCGCCGGCCGTGCCATGGCTTGCAATTCCCGTATCGGCAAGAGCACTGCAACCCGCCCCCGATACTTCAGCTGTAGTACGGGTGCTTACGGCTGGTGCATGTCGACTCTGTCGTTGGGGACAGCCCGCCGCTGTTGGTGATTTCGGCGCGTGCTTAGTTGCCCGTGGCGGCCAACCCTCCAGTCGCGCGCGAACCGTGATTTTTTGATACGAAATCCCGTAGCGCTCTGCGATCTTCTTCAAGGGTTCGACACCCTCTAGCCACAAGCGCGCAATTTCCCGCCATGCCGCCTTGTTGAGTGACATGCCGCTCCAAAACCGTAACTGAAAAGAAAAAACGCCAGAAGAGTAACGTGCGTCCGCCGCCACTTCTCGCGTTATACAGAAACACTACATTCACACCGCGACGATGTCAACAGTAAAGCAAATAGTAGCCAAATATAATTTCACGGAAACAAAGTCATATATAAGTATATTCAAACACAAAAACCACCCATAATGCCACGCAACACTGCATTCGTGGATAAATATTCAAGGCCAAAAAGAATACAAGCTCACGAACACCATTAGCAGTCGTCGAAGTCGCTTATAATAAAACGATGATAAGCTTCTTCCTTGGCACTGTTCTCGCTCAGCGCCCATCCTCGCACCGAAATTCCGGCTTGATGGACTGTTTCGGCACTCCCTGACACAAGCGGATGCCACCAGGCCAGATCGCGCCCTTCGTCAAGCCGCCGGTAGGCGCATGTGCGCGGCAACCAATTCAGCGACCGCACCGTCGCCAGGTCAATGCTCAAGCAATCTGGCATTTTATCGTGCCGGTTTGCATAGTCGGTACAACGGCATGTGCCGATATCCAAAAGTGCGCAGGCAAGTCTGGTCAGGTGCACTTCGCCGTCGTCCTCATCCTCCAGCTTGAGCAGACAACACCGGCCGCAACCATCACACAAACTCTCCCATTCGGAGTCTGACATCTCATCCAGTGTTTTTTCCCGCCAGAACGGCAAATCACCTTCATCTTCTTCAACTGTGTTCAACGTACCCTCGCGATAGCGTCCATCTGCGGTATAAATAACCACATTCTTATTGAAAACTGAGTCGGATCGCCCCTAAGCCATCTTTGCTGAACGCGCCAGCTATGGCAGGAACGCGAACGAGTAACCGCTTTCCCGCTTCCTTGCATGATAATTCTTGGGTGCACTAGGCCGGCGGCGGGGCAGATTGAGGCATCTGATATGGCTCAGCAGAAAACAGGGCATTTGGTTTGAGCGACTGGTTCTTCAAAGAGGGCGGGCGCGACCGGCTGGTTGACTGGATGAACCTCGATTCCAGGATCGATTCATCGCTTGCAACAATCCGTGCTTGGCTTGCCGATACATGGAACTCCGGATCGAGCTTCTTTGCACGCTTCAAATTGACGGGCTGGCGCCGGCTCCTCAACGAAGGCGCGAGCGAAGCCCTTACCCTCGGTGTCGGCGGCTTTGCACTTCTCTATGCACTCGCGTTGCCAGCTCTTCTGGAGTTTGACGAAGGCCGTTTTCTGACGGGACAATACTCGGTCAAGTTTCTCGATCGTAATGGAAATGAGATCGGCAAGCGCGGCATCCTCCACAATGATGCCATCCCCCTTGAACAGATCCCCGACTACATGATCAAGGCGACCCTCGCTACCGAGGACCGTCGCTTCTTTGAACATTACGGCGTTGACATCCTGGGTACACTTCGCGCACTCGTCGAGAACCTGCGCGCAAACGACGTTGTACAGGGTGGTTCAACCCTGACGCAGCAGCTTGCCAAGAACCTCTTCCTGTCATCAGAGCGCTCAATCCAAAGAAAGGTCAAAGAGGCTTTCCTGGCGTTCCTGCTCGAAAACCGGTTCAGCAAACACGAAATTCTGAAATTGTACCTTGATCGGGCGTACATGGGCGGCGGTGCATTCGGCGTCGAGGCCGCCGCACAGTTTTACTTTGGCAAGTCAGTTCGCGACATCAATCTATCTGAAGCCGCACTGCTTGCTGGCCTTTACAAAGCACCGACAAAATACGCTCCACATGTAAACATGCCCGCATCACGCGCGCGCACCAACGAAGTGCTCTCCAACCTCGTAGAGGCTGGTTTTTATACGTCGGGACAGGTTCATGCCGCCCGCCTCAGTCCAGCTCGCATTGTCGAAAACCGCGCTACAAATAGCCCCGACTGGTTCCTCGACTGGGCATTTGAAGAGGTGCAGCGCCTGGCCAAAGGTAAGGGTCAATACGTACTGACAGCCAAGACGACAATTGACCTGGGCCTTCAGCGCGCCGCCGACGAGGCCCTTGTGTCACGCATCCGCTCAACTGGCCGTTCCGTCCGAGCTCGTTCGGGCGCGTTAGTCTCAATGGAAACCAATGGCGCTATCCGAGCCATTGTCGGTGGTATCGATTATGGTGATAGTCAGTTCAACCGCGCCACGGCCGCGCGGCGCCAACCCGGCTCTTCCTTCAAACCGTATGTCTACGCGGTAGCGCTTGAAAACGGCTACACGCCTCGCAGCCGTGTCCGCGATTCCTCGCGGAGCTGCGGCCGCTGGTCACCTAAGAACTATTCCGGTGGCGGTGGCTCAGGCCGATCACTTTCGCTGACCGAGGCCTTGGCGCGCTCGTTGAACACCGTAGCTGTCGATCTGTCGTTGCGACTCGGACGCGACAAGGTGCTTGAAATGGTGGACCGGCTTGGCGTCACCGGCATCAGGAAAAGCTGTTCGATGGCACTCGGCGATGGTGGCGTAACCGTGCTCGAACACACGGGAGGTTTCGCCACTTTTGCCAATGGCGGTAAACTCGTTCATCCCTTTGCCGTCATCGAACTCGTGAACTCCCACGGCGAGGTCATTTACAGTCGCGAACGCGATGAACCCAAGCCTGCCCAGGCCCTCAAACCCGAGGTGGCAGAAAACCTTAACCAGATGCTGCAGGCCGTGGTCGAACAAGGAACGGGGCGGCGGGCCGCACTGGATTTTACAAATGTCGTCGGCAAAACGGGAACCAGCTCAAGCTATCGTGACGCCTGGTTCATGGGCTTCACTGGATACCTGGTTACAGGCGTATGGATCGGCAACGATGATTTCCGTCCAACCGCTGGCGTCACCGGCGGCTCGCTTCCTGCGCAAATCTGGCAGGCCTACATGTCAGTTGCCCACACCAACATGGACATCCCCACCATTCCCGGGCTCTCACCACATCCCAGACAGGTTGAGGAACGGGCTCGGCTTGCCGAACTCAAGCGGATAGACCCAGGCCTCTCTGGCCCTACAAAAACCGATACCGAGAAAAAAATGTCGGCGGCCACACGCGAAGTCTTGAAGCGCATTGCCGCGGCATTCCGCAAGGCAAGCGGCAAGGAGCCAGTAGAGTCGAAGGAAACGCCGGGCCGCCGTGCCAGTGCGCAACCACTGCCAACCAAGCCAAATCCATAACAACACAGCACTACAGCCGAAATGCCAGCGGCAATCTTTATCAGGACCGGGGATGAGTTATCAGATCTACAGAGCCAGGCAGAACCTGCGCAGTTGGGTTCGCAAAATCTCCGACTGGGCACTCTTCCTCGGCATTGTCCTGATCGGCGGTATCGGCTCGCATTGGTACATGGTCGAGGCCGGTTCTATGTTTTCGGTCACACATATAGGCCCCTGGGAATCGTGGTCCAATGCAGCCCGAGCAGAAACCGACCCCTACACGCGCGCCCACTTTGCGCGCCTTGGCATCCTGCCACTCAGTGCGGACATTTCTCGCACCTACGTCGCCCGTCAGGATAGCGACGGAAATGAACTCTATTCTTCTTGTGACTACGCGATCAAGGGCGAGGATTTTGCCGCGCGCTGGTGGAGCATCACTGTTTTCGACGGCGACGGTGCACTTATCTCCAACCCCGCACAACGCCATTCCTTCTCTCGCGATACGGTAGCCATCTCCCCTGAAGGCAGTTTTGTCATTGCACTCGCACGAGACGCCCGCCCTGGAAATTGGCTGCCAACGGGAGGTGCGGGCCGCCTGGCAATCATGCTCGTGCTTCAGAATGGCAACATCTCGATTGCAGACAACCAGAGTCAGCGCGACGATGAAGCTCTCCCCGACATCACCAAGGTGAAGTGTCGATGAAATTTCCAAAGCCAAATAAGCTGCCTGACGTCGTGAAACTTCAGGACATCTCGAAGCTCCCAGCGGCGATGAAGGAACTCAAGCGTTCCCAGCAGCCCAAGCTCGATAAACTTGCGCAGTTGCCTTGGCGCAAAACTCTTCACCAAATCCGCATGCCAACCAGGCTTCCCCTTTTCACGCGCCATGCTTCGCCCCCGCGTCCGCCAGAGCTGCCTGACGACACACCGCCACGGCCTCCAACCGCAGCCCAGGCCATTTGGCGCGCATTGACCAGGCCCTTGCGCATCATAAATTGGCGTATCGTTGCCGCTGCTCTTTGCGGCGTTGGGGTCTTGCACATTGTTGCAACGCTGGCGGCTCCACAACTCGCAATCGCCACTGCGTTCAACCGTCTTGAACGCATACTTCCAGCAAACCAGATTGTTGTGCTCCCCGAAATCTCGGCAGATACCCAACCACTTCCGTTCATGAGCCCTGCCCTGCGCTACGCTATGTGCAGGTTCGATACCGCGCACAGCACAATTGATGTGTCTGTTGAATTAAGCATCGCTGGATCGAGCCTCACAATCTACTCTACCGAGGGGGAATCTATTTATACCGCCGCGGATTCCGAAATTGCCCAGCATCGCGTGCAAATCATTCCTGATGACGGCCGCTTTCTGGGTTTGACGCCGGAAGCGCTCGGGCGTCGCAGCACTGCCATCTCTTCGGCCACGTTGCATGCCAAACACGGAATTGTTGTTTATGCAGTCCCAACTCGGGGTATCGCCTACCAAGCTGCGGCGCAACGGCAGCTTGACGCTGCAATCTGTCAACCCACCCAATTGTAATTGTAATGCGCCGCACGCGCTATAGAGCATGTTCAGCCGAAGTGTACGCGGTTCGGCGTGAAGAACATGCTCCAAACAAAAGAGCATGTTCAGCCGAAGTGTACGCGGCTCGGCGTGAAGAACACCGCGAGAAATACAAGCAAATAGAGCGCGGGCGCGATACCGCGAAAAGCGAACGTGATCTAATCGGGAAGTTCTATCCGGTCGCGTTCCACAACGTACGCTTCTTGTGTCTCGCTACCTTCATCGTTCCAAGGCTGGTAACGCACTCCAGGAAAAATAACTATCTCCGCAGACCCTTCGAAATTCACGCGCGACGCTACATCACAAGATTTTGCAGCATGTGCATTGAAGTCGAGTATGAGTGCCATAACCGTCCCCGCTGAGTGTTCCGACTTGCGTCTCCTCGGGCTGCTCGTTTGATTCTCTGCCCACCTCTTCTAGTTGGCAGCCGCAAACACTAATGAAAAGTTAATAAATGCTCTCATAGCTGCATGACAGATGTGGTGTTGCAATCATGCGTCTGGCAGTTGCAGCCAATCTTCAAGGAAGCAACGCCCATCGCGATCTTCCACCTCCACAATCCAAAGATCGGGATCAAACTCTGCTTCCCGCTCCAATAAGCGATCAACTTCTGCCTCATGCGTAACAGCTTTGGACGACAACGCGATCCATTTGCGCTCTTGTTCCGCACCGTCAAGTCCCGCTGGTGCTGGCCCGAAAACGCGAGCCGTTCGATCGTGCGTGACAATTTTGATGTATATGGCACCAGCATCATCGTCACCGTGTTTTACGACGACAGCATGCGCGCCTTGCGCGGCAACGACACGCAAGTACGCCTTCACCCATATATCGGATCGCAATCGCATAACGTTGCCTGCAATGTCAGCCGGAGTTGTGGTTGAACCGTGTCGTGGACAGCTACAATTGAGTTCGGGCGCTGGTTCCGTTGCCACAGCAACTGGCCCAGGAAACCAGCACCAATGCGGCCTCAAATTGTCGAGACTCATGCATGTCGCGTAAAAATGTGCAGCAGTTTTGCGATAACGGCATGCATAAAATCAAACACTTGAAGACTGAAGAGCGAATCTCATAATCGCGACACGCATCACGGTCCGGACTCTAGTGGCCTGTTGCGCCAAAATTGAAACATAGCCGCAACCGCATACAATTTTGGCGCGACATGAAGGCCACTAGCAAAATCATTGGCTTAGTGTGGCGTTTATCGCGCCTTAGTTGA
>JBKEAX010000438.1:0-10364 GCA_047972825.1 Hyphomicrobiaceae bacterium
AAAAGCTGAAAACTTAGCGTTGTTCGTTTCCGCCTTGGGACCGTTTCAGTGGTTTGAGGTTACGCGATAGCGTGCAGCCAGAAGATGATGTTTGGACCAAGTCAGGAACACATCTTTGACGGCTGACCGGTTGTTAGCGGACATGGACACGGAAAACGATGGAGATCGTGACTGGCTTCAAAAGACGTGTGGACTGCCGAGCCCGACATTTGTGGTGCCATGCGGTGTTTGACTGATTGATAGCGAGGTGTGACCAGCCCTGACTGCGCTTTATGTCGATTGCTGCTGGAGTTGTTGCTCCCAAGCGCGAGAAACGAAAGCGACAGATCTAAGGGAATTGTAGGAAACACAAACCAGCGTCACGGTTCGAACGTGTATGACTGCAAAATGGGAAGTGCAGTGACGTCAAACCAAATGAGCCGACGGACGATCCGGCGAGCCCGGGGAGCGGATGTCAGATCCGCCCCGCCGGGCTCAGTCATTTTGAGAAGGCCTTCGTGCGGGGCTAACTTGTAGCGGGCGCATGAGTTGGCTAGATCACGTTCACTTTTCACGGAATCGCGAACGCGATCTATTTTCTTTTCTTTCTCGCCGTGTTCTTCACGCCGAACCGCGTACACTTCGGCTGAACATGCTCTAGGCGTGCAAATGATTGAAATGCGCGCTTACTGCGCGCCATAATGCTCGGCTGTGAGGCACGCTGTTTGGGCGGCTGTGCGGTCTTGGGCAGGAAAGCACTGTTATAGGGGGCTGCCCCAACACTGCGCCACATTGATGTCGATGCGCTGCGCAACAACTACACAATGAAAACTGAAATCTCTCAAACTACAACACGAGCCGCGCAATTGTTTCAATTGCTCACACTCGTTACCGCAATGACTACAGTCTCCACCGCAACCGCGTTCGCACAGGATACTGCTGCGCGTCCGTGGCCAATATCACAACGTGCAAATATACAGGATACGCTTGAAGAACGGATCGCGACGCCATCGGGTTTCACCCGCACGCCAGCTAGCCCCGGCAGTTTTGCTGCGTGGCTGCGGGCATTGCCAATGAAACCGACTGGCACGCCGGTTATGCTTTACAATGGTGCGCTGAAGGCTCGGCAGGATGTGCACACTGCGGTGATCGACATAGATACCGGCAAGCGCGACCTTCAACAATGTGCCGATGCCGTCATGCGCCTCAGGGCGGAGTGGCTTTGGAGCATCGGCGCCAAGGGCCGCATTGCATTCAACTACACCGGTGGCGGGCGCGTGGATTACACGCGGTTTGCGAGCGGGGCGCGACCAAGCGAAGATGGCAAGCGGTGGCGCAAGCGCGGCAAGGCAGACAAAAGCTACGAAGGCTTTCGCCGCTACATGACCAGCGTTTTTATCTACGCCGGCACCTATTCGCTCTCGCGCGAACTGGCTTTGGTACCCGGTGGGCAGATGCCTCGTATCGGAGATGTCATCATCAAGGGCGGTTTTCCTGGTCATGCCATTCTTGTGATCGACATGGCTGAAAATTCCGAAACGGGCCAACAGCGCTTCCTTCTCGCGCAGAGCTATATGCCGGCCCAGGACATCCACATCCTGAAGAACCCGGCTGCGGTTGACGGCTCCCCCTGGTACGACGCGCCGATTACATGGCCACTCGCCACGCCTGAATGGACGTTCGATAAAGGCAGCCTGAAGCGAGGGGCCGAGTGAACGTTCACGAAATTTGAAAAATATGCTCGCAAGTGATGACCGCTCATGGCGGTCATCACTTGCGCACGCGGGCTAGAGCGACGGCCACCTCGATCTTGAACCAAATTCGCTTCGGCAGAATGGTTCACAATTGTCGCCCGGCGCTCTAACTCAACGCGCCATGCCAGAGCTTGCGCACCTTCCTTCATGCCTTGTCCGCGGCCTCGGCATCGTGCAGCGTCTTGGCTAGCGCCGCCTCTGCATCCTCATCAATGCGGATGCCCTCTTCGTCGAGTTCACCAGCGCGGGGATCATTGAACACGGCCATGTCAACCTTGCCCTCGCTCTTGGCCACGATAGTCGACACACCAGCATCTCCGGAAATATTGACAGCCGTGCGCAACATGTCCATGAGCCGGTCGACGCCAAGGATCAGTGCGATACCCTCGATGGGTAGCCCGACCTGCCCCAGCACCATTGTCAACATAACGAGCCCGACACCGGCACGCCTGCTGTGCCGATCGAGGCGAGTACCGCCATCAGGATAACGGTCACATAGCCGGTCAGGCCGAGGGACACGCCATAGACATTGGCAAGGAACACCGTTGCAACGCCCTGCATAATCGCGGTGCCGTCCATGTTGATCGTTGCACCGAACGGCACTGTAAACGAGGCAACCGAATTGTTAACGCCAACGCGCTCAGTGACCGCGCGCAAGGTGATTGGAATGGTCGCGTTTGAACTCGCGGTTGAAAACGCAAAAATCTGGGCCGGTCGGATTTTGCGCATGAACATCACTGGTGACATTCCTGTCAGCAGTTTCAACATGAGCATCAATGTAATGAAAAGGTGGACAGCCAAGGCACCAACGAGCGTCACCACATAGGCCAGCACTGGAATGAACAGTTCAACCCCCTGCTGGGCGAAGGTGCGCGCGATCAACGCAAATACGCCATAAGGTGCGAAGTGCATGACGATCGTCACGACCTTCATCATCAGTTCGTTCATGTATTCGCACGCCCTGACGAAGTCCTCCGATTCCTTGCCAAGCATCAATGCGGCAATGCCAACGACGATCACGTAAAAGATGATCTGCAGCATCTCGCCGTTGGCAAACGCCTCGATGGGATTGGACGGCACGATATTGGCAAAGACATCCCATACTGATGGCGCGGCCTTGCCTTTAATGCCGGATGTATCCACGCCCTGCATGTCGAAGCCACTGCCGGGGCCAATGAGCAAGGCCATGCCAATGGCCACCATAATGGCGATAGCCGTTGTTGTGATGTAAAGAGCGAAGGACTTGCCACCGACCCGGCCAAGCACGGCGATGTCGCCGATCCCCATGACGCCGCACAGGAGCGAAAAGACAACAAGCGGGACCACCAGCATCTTCAGGGCGTTGACGAACATCTTGCCAACCATGAGAAACAGGCCGTCTACAAGATAGGCGTCAAGAAAAGGAACCTTCACCAAATTGAGGATCACACCCAGCACGAGACCGGCCAGCATGCCAATCAGGATGCGCATTGTAAGACTCAAAGGCTTCCTGCCCGACACGGCTTGGCTCGACATCTTGAAGTCCTCCTTGCGTGCAGATTGGGTGCTTACAAACCCATGATCTGCAAGCGTGCCACGCATCTTCAGGCATGCCAAACCAAAAGCGTCACGTTGACGCAATAAAATGACGCCAACGCCCCATCAGTTCGCTTTCAGATTGATAAACAGGCAGCAATCCGCCCAATATTCGCTCACAAGAGTTCCTGCTCGGGCGCATGTTCCCCTTTCAGGCACCCAGCATCGGCCTGGGCTATGCCTAACCAATGTCCGCCAGACTTTCGGCAAGAGATTGCGCAAACAGATCAAGGTCCTCATCGGTGCCACAGGAAACGCGGATGCAGCGGTTCAATGGCGTGGCGCCCGGCATGCGGATAAATACGCCGCGCTTCAAGATACCGTCCAACACTTGTTTGGCATGGGCGCCATCGCGGCCGCAATCAATGGCGACAAAGTTGGTGGCTGAAGGCAGCGGAATTAAACCGTTAGCACGTGCAATATCGGCAATGCGGTCGCGCGAAGCTGAGATATTGGTCACGGCTTCAGCAAGATAAGCCTGGTCCTCAAGTGCCGCCAACGCACCAAGCTGGCCAACACGGTTCAACCCATAATGATTGCGTACTTTTTCGAATTCACAAATGAGTTCGGAGGGGCCGAAGCAATAGCCGATCCGGGCACCGGCAAGCCCGTAGGCTTTTGAGAATGTACGGTAGCGCAGCACGTTCTGACGCGACACATCAGCAGACGGCATCGTGCCCGAAGGTGCTGTGTCGCCATATGCCTCATCAAGGATCAACAGCATGTCGTCTGGCACCTGGTCCATGAGCTGGGCGATTTCGCCGGCAGGCCACCACGATCCCATGGGGTTGTCAGGGTTGGATACATAAAGGACTCGCGCCTTCTCACGCTTCGCTGTTTCGAGCAGAGCTGCCAGGTCCTCCTTGTCGTCACGGTAAGGCACCTTGACCAGGTGACCCGAATGCATGGCAACGTGGAAGTTGAAGGTTGGATAGGCACCGTCCGATGTAACAACGGTTTCTCCCGGCGACAGAACGATGTGCAGTGTCAATCCAAGCAGGCCATCAATCCCCTCACCTATCACTACGTTATCGCGTGCAAACCCCATGTGCCCTGCAATTGCGACACGCAGGTCGTGACTTTCCGGATCGGCATACATCCAGTTATCGGACGCCGCCTGCTGCATAACCGCAATGGCCTTTGGCGAAGGACCGAACACACTTTCATTGGCGCCGATGCGGGCTTGGAAGCCTTTGCCAGAGGCGCGCATCAAGGCTTCAGGACCAACGAACGGAACGGTGGGCGGAATTGCACTGATCCGTGCGTTGACGAGTGGGTGGCTCATGGGTCTTCTCTATAAAAACGCGATTATGCCCGATCCAGAGCACCCGCACGATTTATCCGGCGAGCCTGCAGTTCAGGCGGGAGAGGACTTGATCAGATCAGGCAGAGCTCGGCAAGCTCGCGCCGCAGCTGTTCGGGCATCTTGGCGAGCCCTGTCTCGCCGGCGTTGCCAATGTCGTGCGGTGCGTCTGCTTGCGTCAAATATCGCCATCCCTGAAAGGCGCGGCGCGGCATTGGCCGGACGGCCACCAGCAGGGGGTCCAGCAGCAAGCGGCAGCCCGGCGAACCGTCCGACTTCTGGCCCTCGCCAAACCCCACAAGACGCTGACGCACCTGGATCGCTCCTTTGATGACCCAATAGATCGAGCCGCCATCCAACAGTTCATCCTGCCGTTTAGGCGCCTGAAACGTCGTGTGGAACAAGGTTGCCGAAGTTGAGGTTTTGCGTAGCTGCGCCAACCGGGCCTTCTGCCAAGCGTCCAGCTCCTCAATCGACGCTACGCCGACGCAGAGTTTCACGAGATGAAGCGTCATCCCTGCAGGTCCCAATCTCCGTGATGCGCGCGCTCAGGGCACGGCCTTGCAATGGCCACTATACTGCGCGAATACCGGCTGACCCAAAAGGCCCAAATGACGCGAATGCACAGCTGGGTAACTGCCGCGTGCCGTGTCGAGATCATAGATTGTCGTCAAATTTAGAAAACCCTCATTGACGACTTCGAGGAAGTGGTTGGCGTTCAGTGCCCTCACAATACGGAGCGTCCCGGCTCCATCGCCATCCCCGGTCAAAAGACGCGCAGATTGGGCGGCAAGGTCAATATTGGCAATTTCGAAAGTAAGCGAACGCGAGGGTTTGGATTCAAACTCCCCGGATTCGTACGTGGTTGTGGTCCCCTTATCGAAGGTACACGTTAGGTGATGGGCAATACCCTCTTCGGCCCTTGCAGGCGACGATACTGTCCAGAACGCGACCGAAATCCCCACACAGATGGCGGTGAAATAAGCCCAGAAATGCCGGCATTGCAATTTGCCGAGGCTGAATGAACTTTCCCAGACAGCGATCACATTCGATCTCCCACATTTGCCACGTTACCCTATTCAAGCCGTGATACCGGACAATCTCAACAATTTGCTTCACGTTTTGCTCATGCTGCCTCCTGCGGCGCACCGAAAAACCGGCGGAACTGTGGATTGCCATCATTACTCCCAATTGACCGCCTAGCAGGAAACGTTAAACCTCTGGTCTCGCCCTGTGTATCTGTCACCTTAAATTCTGGGTGCACCTCCAGGCGATGGTTGCCGGGATCCGCCTTATCATGAACCGGCGGTGTGTGGCGCTGGATTACGGTCAAAGCAGGTGGCATGACAAATCGAATGGCCGCAAAGCTCAACACTTTGATTCGCGTCTGGCGCGGACCAGCAGTGCTGCACCTCGCCGCCGCAGCAATGTCGTTGGCTATTGTTGCCGGACTGGGTTCCATGTCGGCCCATGCACAGGGTTTTGGCTGGCCTTGGGAGACTGAGGAACCACGCCGCGCGCCTGTCCCCAGTGAGCCTGTATGGCGCGAACCCGAACCGCGCGGGGGTGCCTCACAGCAAGGGGATAGCTGGAACCCGGATCGCGCCCAACGCCCCAGTGGCCGCGCCTCCGTCTGCCTTAGCCTTGAACAGCGTCTCGTCAAAGAAAACCAGAACGCTGGCTCAGGGCGCGACAGACTTCCCGAGATCAATAATACCGTAAGGCAGGCCCGCCGCGATCTGCGCCAGTTGGAGCGTGATCTTGAAAGATCAGACTGCTACGAGTGGTTCTTGTTCTCCAAGCAGCTACGAAATTCTAGGGCATGCCGCCGTATGGCGAACGACATGGACCAAACGAAGCGCCGTGTTGCCGAGCTTGAGGCCCAGCGCCAGGATATAGAATCCACCGGAAATCAATCCTATCAGGATGAGATCATTCGCGAGTTGGCGCGCAACAACTGCGGCGCAAGTTATGTGCAGGAAGCCCGCCGGCGCGACCGCGGCCCCTTCTCCGGCCTATGGCAGGACGAAGACAGCTCCGGTTCGGGATATGGGAACGGAGGTTATCGCTCCTTGCCGTTTGCAACCTACCGGACCGTGTGTGTCCGCCTATGCGATGGCTATTACTTCCCGGTGAGTTTTTCCACGCTGCCCAACCACTTCGATCGCGACGCCGAGGTATGCCAGTCGAAGTGCGCCGCGCCGGCTCAGCTTTATTATTATCAAAACCCCGGTGGGGCGGTGAACCAGATGGTCGCCTATTCCGACAACCAGCAATACACCAAGCTGAAGACGGCCTTCCTTTACCGCAAGGAATACATCAACGGTTGCTCATGCAAGCAGGCTGAGTACGTTCCGCAAACGCCGATGCCCGAAGGGCAAAAGTCTGGCGCTGCTGATCCTGCGGTTTCGCCAACCACCACCGGCAGTACCATGCGCAATACGCAAGCCAATCAACCCTTCGATCCCTGGCAGCCTCGTTAGAGTATGTTCAGCCGAAGTGTACGCGGTCCGTCGTGAAGAACACGGCGAGAAATAAAAGAAAAATAGAGCGCGTGCGCGATTCCGTGAAACGTGAATGCGATCTAGGATCCGGACTCCGGACCCAAGGGTTCCCAACCCTAACGGTCGGTTTAACCTGTCAGCCGTTTGAGTGAGCGCTCACGGCCGATGAGCGGCAGCAGTGCTTTCAGCTCCGGCCCTGCGTCACGCGCCGTCAACGCCAGCCTGAGCGGATGGAAAAGGGCGCGGCCTTTGGCTCCTGTCTCTGCTTTCACAGCCTTGGTCCACGCGCCCCAGGTCTCCTCATCCCACGGCTCAGCAGGCAGCAACGCTGCGGCGCGTTCCAGGAATTGGCGGTCTTCGATAACCGGCTCGATCGTACCGGCGACAACCTGCCACCAGTCTGCCGCGTCACGCAGCTTTTCAAGATTGCCGCGCACCGCCAGCCAGAAATCCTCACCGCCTTCGATGCTCAGGGCCTTTAGCCGATCAGCAACATCGGCAAAATCCAGCATGTGCAGCAGCCGCGCATTGAGCCCAACCAATTCGCTCTCGTCGAAGCGACCAGGCGCAAGCGAGATTTTTGAGAACTCGAAACCATCCGCCAGGGTGGCCATTTCAGTGTGCGGCTGGATTGCATCGGAGGTTCCCACGAGTGCGGCATGTGAAACGACGGCCATCGGCTCCAAACCCGCATCGCGCAGGCCGGCAATGGAAAGTGAATCAATCCGCTTTGAAAGCGCCCTGCCATCACCGTCAACCAGAAGACTATGATGGCCGAACGCCGGCGGAGCTACTCCCAGCGCTTCAAACAGTGCAATCTGGACACCTGTGTTCGTGATGTGATCTCCGCCGCGGACGATGTGCGTTATGCCAAGATCAATATCGTCGATGATGCTTGTCAGCGTATACAGGTAGGTTCCATTTGCACGGATCAGCACTGGGTCGGAGAGCGAGCCCAGATCAACAGTCTGGTCCCCGCGCACAAGGTCGTTCCATGAAACGATGGTTGGCAACGGCTTCAGCGGCTCATTGGCTTCCGAATTCGGCAGGCGAAAACGCCAATGCGGCTTGCGCCCTTCAGCTTCGATTGCCGCGCGTTCCTCATTGGACAGTTTAAGTGCGGCTCGGTCGTAGATGGGTGGCAAACCGCGTGCCATCTGCCGCTTCCTGCGGCGCTCCAGTTCATCCTCGCTTTCATAGCAAGGATAAAGGTGTCCCGATGCCTTGAGCTGTTCGGCCACCTCATCATAACGCGCCAGCCGGTCGGATTGGCGCACACTCCAGTCTGTTGGCAGACCAAGCCAATCCAGATCTGTCTTGATTGCGTCTGCGAACTCCTGCGTGGACCGCTCCACGTCGGTATCGTCGAGCCGCAGCAGGAATTTGCCATCGCTCTTTAGCGCGAACAGGTAGTTCAGCACGGCAGTACGAATGTTGCCGATGTGCAGGCGTCCCGTGGGGCTTGGCGCGAAGCGAACAATAACGCTCATCACGACACCTCGCCGCCATCTGCACGAGGCGCTACGGTCTTGGGCACTTTCCCTGAAGCCGCCGTCGCACGTGTGTGGTCTGCACTATTCCCGGCCACGAGTTTTTCACGGAACCGGTTGGTGATTGGATAGCGGCGGTCGCGGCCAAAATTGCGTGAGGAAATCTTGACGCCAGGCGCTGCCTGCCGCCGCTTGTATTCGGAAATATAAAGCAGACGTTCCACCTTTTTCACCGTTTCAGCGCCATGTCCTCGTGCGATGATCTCCGCCACGCTCAGTTCCTTTTCGACAAGTGCGCTCAAGATGTCGTCGAGCGCATCATATGGTGGCAGGCTGTCCTGGTCGGTCTGGTTTTCCCTGAGTTCGGCCGTCGGAGCCTTGGTCAGAATATTCTCAGGGACGACCACGCCACCCGGTCCCATGCCACCCGCAGGCTTATGCGAATTGCGCCAGGCGGCAATGCGATAGACCTCAGTCTTGTAGAGATCCTTGATCGGGTTAAAGCCGCCGTTCATGTCGCCGTATAGCGTCGCATACCCAACCGACATCTCCGACTTGTTGCCCGTGGTCACGACCATGTAGCCGAACTTGTTGGAAATCGCCATCAGAACAGCTCCGCGGGTCCGCGATTGCAGGTTTTCCTCGGTAATGTCAGCGTTAGTGCCCTTGAAAAGGCCAGAGAGCGCTTCTGCAAACCCCTCCACCGGGGCGGATATGGGAACTGTGTCATAGCGAATGCCAAGTGCCTTGGCGCATGCCGCCGCATCGGCAAGGCTCTCTTGCGATGTATAGCGGTACGGCAGCATGACGGCATGCACACGGTCAGCGCCGAGCGCATCGACAGCAAGGGCTGCAACGAGGGCTGAATCTATACCGCCCGACAAGCCGAGCACGACGCCTGGAAAGCCGTTCTTGTCGACGTAATCGCGCAGGCCCAGCAGGCAAGCGTCATAAGCGGCCGCATCACCCTCTTCCAACGGGACACACTTGCCTTGTGCTGCGGTCCAACGGCCGTCGATCTTATTCCAATCACTGACAACAATCGCCTCGCTCCATTGCGGCATCTGCATGACAAGCCGGCGATCAGCATCAAGCGCGAAAGAACCACCATCGAAGACAAGTTCGTCCTGTCCGCCGACCTGGTTGACATAGATGAGCGGCAGTCCCGTTTCGGTGACACGGGCGACGGCAACATTCAACCGCACATCACGCTTCTTCCAGTCAAACGGCGAGCCATTGGGCACGATAAGGATCTCAGCGCCACATTCAGCCAGGCATTCGGCAACCTCATCGCTCCAAATATCCTCACAGATGGGGGCGCCAATCTTGACACCGCGAAAGGGAATGGGGCCTGGCAGCGGGCCTGTGGCGAAGACGCGTTTTTCGTCGAAGACCCCGTAGTTTGGCAGATCGACCTTATATCTCACGGCGGCGACCTCGCCGTTCTCGATTAACACAACCGCGTTGTAGACTTTTCCGTCCTCAGCCCAGATCGTCCCCAACAGCACACCGGGCCCGTCATCATTGAAGGCTTCGGCAAGGGCGAGGACCTGCGCGCGTGCGGCCGCCTGGAATGCCGGCTTCAACACTAGGTCTTCAGGCGGATAGCCGGTGATGAACAATTCTGGAAACACAACCAGATCGGCGCCCTGGCGCAGCGCTTCGGCGCGGGCAGCTTTCACCTTCTGCGCATTGCCGTCGAGATCACCGACGGTCGGATTAAGTTGGGCAAGTGCGATTTTCATGTGGTTTGGGCGGC
>JBKEAX010000454.1:0-9135 GCA_047972825.1 Hyphomicrobiaceae bacterium
GTTGCGCGTATGGCTGCCCACATCACCTATCTGTCCGAAGACGCTCTGCATCAGAAGTTCGGCCGCAACCTTCAAAACCGCGATGAACGCACGTTTTCATTCGACGCTGATTTCCAGGTGGAAAGCTATCTGCGCCATCAAGGTTCAACATTCGTCGACCGTTTCGACGCCAACGCGTATCTCTACATCACGCGGGCGATGGACTATTTCGACATCGCCGCCGAGCATGGCAATTTTCTCGCTAACGCATTCAGGGGAACGCGCACCCGCTTCCTCGTTGTCTCGTTCACCTCCGACTGGCTTTATCCGACACGCGAGAGCCGAAATATCGTCAGGGCCTTGAACGCGGTTGCAGCGAATGTGTCCTTCGTCGAAATCGAATCGAACAAGGGGCACGATGCATTCCTGCTCGACGAACCGGAATTTTTTGCATCCGTCGCCGGCTTCATCAATGCCGCCGCCCAGCACCGGGGTCTACACCCATGAGCTCACGTGAAGTTGGAAGCGGGATTGGGGCCATTGGCCGCGCCGACGACCTGCAAGTCACGACGCGGCCCGACCATCTGTTGATTGCAGAAATGGTGGCGACGGGAGCGCGGGTTCTCGACGTCGGCTGCGGTGACGGCGCGCTGTTGCACCTGCTTTCACAGGAAAAAGCCGTTGATGCGCGGGGCATCGAAATCGAACGGGAGAAGGTCAACGCCTGTGTTGCGCGTGGGCTTTCCGTCATTCAGGGCGATGCTGACAACGATCTTGCAGACTATCCCGATGATGCCTTTGACTACGCAATCCTCAGCTTGACCATCCAGGCAACGCACCACCCCAGAACCGTGCTTGAGAACCTATTGCGTATCGGCCGTCGTGCAATCGTATCGTTTCCGAACTTCGGTCATTGGAAAGTCCGTGGAGGCTTGCTCATCAACGGACGGATGCCCGTCACCGACAACCTGCCAGAAAGCTGGTATGAGACGCCAAACGCGCATCTGTGCACGATCTACGACTTCGCTGATCTGGTGAAATCCATCGATGCAGAAGTGGAGGATGCCTTCTCGTTCAACGCGCGCGGAAAACGTCTTGGCATCAAACAATCGATCTGGCTGCAAAACCTGCTTGGCGAAAAAGCTGTGTTCTTGCTGAAGCGGCGATGACCAGTGCCGGAAACCAGTGTCGCGATTCACGACAGTGGTCGGGCGCGCCTCGGCATGGAGCCTGGACTATTTTCTTTTTGACTTTTTGACCGGCGGCTCATCGTCGAAGCCTAAGTCAAAATCGAACAATGACGTCAGCGGCATGCTTTCGCTGACACCGCCGTTATAAGACTTCAACACCCGCACCTTGGAACCCACCTTGGCAATCGAAGCGAGATGCACGACATGCTCGTTGGCCAGACGAAAGCATCCTGATGAGTTGGCGCGTCCGACAGTGCGATCATTGTTGGTGCCGTGTATGCGATAAACCGTGCTGCCAAGATAGAGAGCGCGCGCGCCTTGCGGGTTCTTGACACCACCTGAGACGGTGAGCGGCAACCCTGGCACGCGCTTGTGCATTTCAGGTGGCGGTGTCCACGAGGGCCACTTCGCAATGCGGCTGATCCGTTCCGTTCCACTCCAGGTGAAACCTTCGCGGCCCACTGAAATGGGATAGCGATATGCCTTGTTGCCGGGCAGCACATAATAGAGCTTACGTTCTTCAGTATCGATGATGATCGATCCCACCGGTTCTTTTCTGCTGAGATATACGATCGGCGGAGCAACCGGTGTGATGTTCGGACGCTCTCCACCCTCCATGTATTTGGGGTATACGGGCGGCTTGTAGCGTTTGCGAACCGCCTCGCGCCGAGCGGCTGCCTGTTCCTCTTTGCGCCGCACGTCACTTTCAAAAACCGGGCCGCGTTCAGACCAGCCTTGCGCCTGCACTGCGCTATGCGGGTGTGCGATGACAGAAGCAACGGCTGCCAGCATGAGCCCCAAGTATTTCATGCGGTTCCCTCGTGTTTCGAAGCGACGCGAACCAGCACGCCGGCGACTTTATAGCATTCAACACGAATGCCTTTAGATGAAATAGCCAATTCGCAAATAGCGCAACAAGGTCATTGGCGCAAATTTCCACATCGTTGCCGATCGGTGTTGCCAAGGTGCTTCACCCTAACGGTCAGCATAACCCGCTGTTCTGGTGTTTTACTCTAACGCCCCTTGGATGACGCCAATTCCCCTATCACGGGTGCGTGCACAACCTTGCCTATGGGTGCGACGACATCCTTTTTGGCCTCGACCACTATCAGGCCTGAAAATCCAGGTGTAAAGCGTTCGCCGACGCGTTCGATGCCACCGGCTGAACGGACAATAAGCCGCCTGTCGAGGGGCGGCACGAAGAGAGCGCCAGACCAATTTACAGGTGTCAGCAGCGCGTCGTTCAATAGCTCCTTCAACTGCCGCAAACTGTAGGGCTGCCCCTGCCCAAAAGGCGTTGTGTCAATCCGAGCCCAAACTCCGCGCCGGTTGGGAACAATAAGAATGAGGCTACCCTGCGGTGCGAGAACACGCCACATTTCGCGCAACATCGGGCGAACACGCTCCGCATTCTCAAGGCAATGCACAGCCAGGAGCTTATCAACTGATGCATCCAGCAATGGCAGCTTGTCTTCTTCTGTCAAAGCGCAGAGCGTGCCACCGTCGCGCGGCCAGACAAGAGCACCCTGGCGAACCGGCATCAGTGCTGCCATTCGTTTTGCGTCTTTGCGAAATCCGGCAAGATAAGGCGTCGCGAAGCCCAGCCCCACCACGGTGTCGGCTTTGACCGACGACCAGCGCTCCCGAATGCGGGATTGCACCGTTCGGCGCACAACACCGCCAAGCGGGCTGGCGTAGAAATCGCGCAATTCTATAACATCTTGATGCATACCTAGGGTCCGGACTCAATAACAGTAGGTCCAAGACAGCCTGGGCTGCCCGAAGGGTCGCCAGCCGAGACGAAATATGCTGCGCGTTCTTCGCTGGAATATGCCCGGCATGTCCTGCGCTCCGCCCACTTGCCTCTTTCGCCTCGGCTAACGATCTTGCGGACTCATTGCTATTGGGTCCGGACCCTAGAACGTTTCAAACCTGGATGACACCGTTCTAAACCGGATTAGACGCACGCCAAGCATTGACTTTCTGCATCAGCCAATCCCAGGCTTCCTGCTCGCGCGGCCCTGCCGTCTTGGACACGGCAATATCCAGATAGGCCAGTTCGGTCTCGATCTTTTCGCGCGGCAGCATGTTGAGGCGCGTAACCAGAACCGCCGCTTCCAGGACGGCTGCCTGTGCACGGTTGAAACCTGCCCAGGGACGGTGCGCTTCCTGATGTATGATTGTACAATGGAAACGCGGGCGTTGGGGGTCATCTTCAAGGCGCTGGACCTTCAACTCCCAATGGGTTGTTGCATTGGTCAACACGCCACCGTCTCCCTTCAAGGCGCGGCGAACCGGCCAATGCTTGCGGTCAATGACACAGCCGGCAAACACGCGCACGTCTGAGATGTGATTGGCCACGGCAAAACCGTTCTCCAGGAGATTGTCCAAAGTGCGCGAGGGACGAAACGGAGCGATGATCCATGCATTAGCATCGTGCCCATCGCCGTCCTGGATGAGACCAAGCGGGGCGATGTGAATTTCGCCGTCGGTGTTGCGGGTGGTGACGATGGTTTCAATGATGTAAGGCATCGGGCCTCCCTTGCTGCGGCATTCGATCCCGTTCACGTTTCACGGAATCACGACCGCGCTCTGTTTTCTTTTATTTCTCGCGGTGTTCTTCACGCCGAACCGCCTACACTTCGGCTGAACATGCTCTTGTCTCTGGAGCGTGTTCTTTACGCTGAACCGACGTACACTTCGGCTGAACATGTTCTAATAAATAATTGCTCCGGCCCAGATCAAGCCATGCTCTGGCTCAAATCGAACACGGAGAATTTCCAGGGTGTTCCGAAACAAAGCGTGCCGCCAATTTCCAGAACCCCAGGCAGACAGCCGATGGGAGTGACGATCAAGGCGCAATGTTATTGACGTACGTTCGTGTTCAATCCGCCTGCCGCCCGGCGAACAACGCGGCGGGTGCGTTCGGGGCGGCCGGGCTGCCGGCGGTCCTTAACAAAGGTATTGCGCATTGCTGGAGCCGAAAGGCAGATCTCAGCAAGTGTCCGCTCATCACCTGGACCGATTATACGGAACGCAAGGCTGGCGCGTTCCACGACCTCACCGAAAACCGGATCAACAATTCCGTAACCTGCGAGTTCCTCGGCACTGGGACCGTGCGGAACAGACCGTGATTTTATTAAAAGAACAGCCTCATAACGCAGACGTTCAGCGAGACGAGCAGCAAGCGCATCAGACGTCACCGACCAATCGGCTGGAATTGTTTCATCGGATGCGGCAAGCCGCAACGGCAGCCAGACCGGAACGAGATTAGCGGCTTGTGCCTGGCGGATTGCCGCCAGCGTGTCCACGGCGGCCAATCTGGGTTGCATATCCTGCAGCAACAGGCCCATCTGGTGCATGGCCAGCAGTGCCATCTGGTGGGCGGCGCGGTCGGAAATTTCGTGTCGCGCCTGTATCTGACGGACCTGATCTGCAAATGCACCGCCTCCAGGCACGACAACCAGCGGGCGCCGTGCCCGGGCGAGCGTCGCGACGACACCGGCCAGGCGTTCACCAGCAAGCAAGGATCCCCCGACCTTGACGACCAGGGGTACAAGCCTGCGGCGATCGATCGGATCCGTTGCCAAGTTTGTCACCCCGCATCCCGCCGAATTGGACGGACGATTTCGACTCCGACTGCATCTGGTCCGCGCTCAAGCTTCTCGATACGAACTCTCACCTCAACGATGCGCGTATCGTTGAGGCAATGACTGGCTATCCTTTCGGCCAACGTCTCCACAAGGTTGATGTGACCTTCTGATACGATAGCACGGATGCCTTTGAGAATGTCGTCGTAGGATGGCACCTCGGCGATCTGGTCGTGGCGCGCCGCGCCGGGCGTTGCCACTTCCGCCTCCACAGTGAAGCCGACCTTCTGCGTGATACCCTGCTCTTCGGGATAAACGCCAATGTGAATAGGTAATACGTAGTCGCGCACAAAGATGCGGTCGCGCGCGCTCTGCGTCTCATTCCGGCGCCCAATTGCGCGGCTTGCCAGGACACTCAAATCGGTCATTGCGGGCCTTTCTCCTCACACCAACCCTGGGTGCGGGTCCCTTATCATCATTGTCAAACTGTTGGCCTGGCAGCAGCCAACGTAGATCCTGCCAGAGTACTCGCTGTTAATGCCGAGCGAATTGCGCCAACAGCATCTTCATCTATTTTGCCAGTACGGTCGGCAGCTTTGCAAAGAGCCCCTCGAAAGCCGGCAACGTCAGGGCCAATTACTTTAATATCATGGATATGCCGGAGACGCAGCGCTCCTGCAAGCCCTGCAAACAATCCAGCACGATGAGCACGATGCACAAACGATTGTAGTTCATTGCACGTTGCAATGTCGAATAAAGAACCCGATGCCTTGTCGGCCGTGTCCAGCATGACGCCACAGAAGCCTGCTTGAAGTAATCGATCTATGATTTTCCAATCCGGCGCCTGGTCAGCAAGAAGCACTGCAACGCGGAATCCAAAAGCTGCCTGGACGCCCTTCAATGACCGCAGCCGTTCGAGCAATGCATTGCACGCACCATCGCTACCGGCGGATGCAAAAAAGCCAATCTTGACGAGATCTGCGCCAGCCTCCCTGACGCGCAACATCTCGTTAACGATCCTTTCGGTTTCATGAACCGGGATGTCGCCGGTGGTGGCGCTTAATGCAAGTGTGGGAGGAACGGCGGCACGTATTGCGCGCAAAATAGCGCTATCAAGCGCACCTAGTGCACCTTGCCTAGGGTCCTTGGCGTCCACGACATCGGCGCCACCACGCACTGAGATTGCTGCTTCGGCAGCGTTCATCACACTTGCAAGAAGCTGCACATGACCCGAATGGGCATTGCTTGGCGGGGTAAAAAACGTACTCGTCACGATGTCCCGAATATCCGCCGTTGTTCCTCAAACACCGCCTCGGCATTGCCACGCTGTTCAGGCGGCAGTTCGACAGCCGTGTCAGAAACGATTCTTGCAGGCGTTCCCTCAATGCGCAAGATGCGCGTTGCCAGCGTCACAGCCTCGTTCCGGTCGTGCGTGACGAATAAAACCGTTGTCGGTCGACGGCGCCAAAGATCAACCAGCAACCGCCGCAAGTCCTGTGCCGTTGGATCATCCAGAGAAACGAATGGTTCATCCATCAACAAGACATCGGGCTCACCAATAAAACCCCGCGCCAATGAGGCACGCCGCTGCATACCAAGTGACAAGCGCTCAGGGTAGGCGTTGGCGGCATCTTCAAGGCCGATACGGGTAAGCAGGTCGGGAATGCGCTCAAGACGCGGGTCACCTTCGGGCAAGGCCAGCGCGATATTCTGGTACACCGTCCGCCAAGGCAGCAGCCGTGGGCTCTGGAAGATGTAGGTAATTTCAGGTGCCTTGCTTTCAAAATCAACGGTGCCCTCAAAATCTTTATCAAGGCCGGCGACGATATTGAGTAGCGTGGACTTGCCACAGCCTGACGGTCCGGTCAGCACAACGAATGAACCGCTTTGGATGTCGATATCCACTGCGCCGAGCACCGGCTGGCTGGGGCGACCGGCAACCGCCGGCCAGGTCTTGCCAGCCAAAGAGATCCGCAACCCAGCCGTCATCGGCGCCACCTCACCGCGCGCGCTTCGAGCGGCTGCAAAAGGCCGATCTCAATGATCTGCACAACAATGATGAAAGCCACGGCGTAGGCCAGGATCATGGAAACATCGAACAACTGGAAAGCAACATGAAGCTGATGGCCAACACCATTTGACCGGCCGAGCAATTCAACCACCAGCACAATTTTCCAGACAAGCGCCAGTCCTGAGCGGGCCGCAGCGGCAAAAAATGGCGCCAACTGAGGCAGCGTCACATGGCGCAACGTGCGCCACCGCCCAAACCGGTACATCACCGCCATCTCCGACAAATCACGCGAAAGGGAGCGCGCGCCTTCCCGCACGGTCACTGCGACATTGGGAATCTTATTGATCGAGACGGCGAGGATCGCGGCGGTCTCCGTCAAGCCAAACCAGACATAGCATAGGATAATGATGACAAGCGCCGGCAGGTTCAAAAAGAAAATAAGCCAGCTATCGAAGAACCGGTCTGCCGTCGCGCTGCGGCCCAGCGCTATTCCGATCATCGCCCCAATAAGCATGGCGATGAAGAACGACACCACGACGCGAGCAAGGGTTGCGCCCACATGATGTGCGAGGGCGCCGCTACGGGCTTCCGCGACCATGGCGGAAACAACCTCTATTGGCCCTGGAAAAAGCCGGCTATCCAGCCACAGCGCGGCCACTTCCCAAAAGAGCACCAACACCACGAGCGAACCGAGCGACCAGGTAAGGCGTGATCGTCCCGCCGCCTGGATGATGCTGGTTTTTGGGGTGCCGCTATGGCTGTCAGTTTGCAGCGCCATCGAACAGTTCAGGATCAAATTTCGTTCTGTTGCCAATCAACTCCCTGCCACCCTCGGCGGCCAACAAATTGAAGAGCTTTTCGGCAGATTCCGTTTGTTTTGCGCTCCAAGGCTTGGGAATGCCAGCACGGTAGTACGCCTTAAGTGCAAAATACTCAGCATCTGATTTTGTACGCATGAGAGGTCTTAGCCTGGCGAAAGCATCGTCAGAGGTGGCCAGCAGGTTGTTGCCCTCGTTAATGGCATCAAAGAACGCCTTTAGCTCGGCAGATTTTCCTTCAGCAGCGTCTTCCCGCCAAATGAAGCCTACCATCGCCGGCGACGGTTCTATGCCAAGTTTGACGAACATATCGTCGATCGCCAACATGGGACGGAAACCATCGCCCTCGAGGCGTGCGGCATACGTCCAGAAATTAAGGCACGCATCGACACGGCCATTCCTGAGTTCCTCGGCGACCAACGGGGCGGCGGCAAACACGGGCTCAGCCACATCGGCAAGATCTCGGCCCAGGGTTCTGCGCGAGAATGCCCGCAGCAAAAGCCAGCTCTTGTCGATCGCCGAACCTGCAACACCAATCTTCTTGCCTTCTAGGTCACCAATTGAATGGATGGGAGCATCCTTGGTCACCATGACCGCACCCAGCGATGATGAATAAGGGCGGAACTTCAGCTTCTGGCCGAGCGAGCGTTGCCGCATAGCCCAAGGCCAGTCAGAAACGATAACATCGGCCTCCCCGGCGAGTAACGCCACCGGTCCGGCCTGATTGGTAGCCACTTCGATGATATCGAGGTTAATACCTGCCTTCTTGTCCAGACCTTCCGTCTTGATTGTTTGCAGCAACCAGTTCAGTGAACCAAACTTGAGCGACACGACCCGCAGCGAACCTTTTGCAGCAAGAGCCGGCGTCGTGAGTGCCCCTTGCAGCACCAGTACAGTTACCAGCGCCGCAGCGCCATGCAGTATACGGCGGCGATCAATCATTTGGCATCTCCAGGTTCGACCAGAAGCTTGCGTTCGGCAAGGTAACGACTACCACGCAGCCATGCTTCATCGGTACTGCCTTGGATGGTGGTCGACATGATGGTATTTACTTTCGCAGCCTTAACGTCGCGCAGATAAAGATTGAAGTTAAATAACAGGTCGGACAGCTTCTCTACGGTTGCAATCAGCGCAACATCCGCGCCAACAGCCTTGGCAATGTCATCTTCGCAGCCGTTGCACGTATGTATGGGGGCTTTAGCTGCGACCGCACTGTCAAACTCAGAGCCAGTCACAATTTCAAATCTACCGTCGTCGGCAATGCGCCGCTTCAGATCATCAGTGATAAGCCTCAGACGGCGAATTTCTTCTTTGTCGGGACCAGACGGCAAACCACCAACCCCAACGCCATATCCCATACCTCCGGGATCTTGCACGGCATCGATCAGCTCGAAAGGAAACAAGGCCAGTTTTTGCGCGGCAAAGGCATGAGAGACGGTAAACAAGGTGGTTGGCACCACATAAAGCGCCACCAACACCAATGCCATTCTATGTCTCATCCGACCTCCCACGCGTCTGTCCGCGTGTTGTTGTTTATTGGATTCTCT
>JBKEAX010000473.1:0-2044 GCA_047972825.1 Hyphomicrobiaceae bacterium
TTCTGGCGCATCCCAGATCGAGCGACCGAGCGCGCCTTCCTCATCCACTTCATCGATAATCACGTCAATCTCACGACCGACCCGCGTTGCCAGTATATCGCGGCTGACCTGCTGTTGGGCCGCCATAAACCGATGCCAGCGTTCTTCCTTCACTTCATCGGGCACGACGCCGTCAAGGTCATTGGCGGCTGCACCTTCAACTGGCTCGTACGTGAAGCAACCAACGCGATTGAGCTTCGCCTCTTCCAACCAGTCGAGCAGGAATTGAAAGTCCTCCTCCGTCTCGCCAGGAAAGCCAACGATGAAGGTTGAGCGAATGGCGAGATCGGGACAGACTTCCCGCCAACGTCGAATGCGATCCAACGTCTTGTCCTGAGCACCCGGACGCCGCATGGCCTTCAGAACGCGCGGTGACGCATGCTGGAATGGAATGTCGAGATAGGGCAACACGTGGCCATCGGCCATCAGCGGGATGACGTCGTCGACATGAGGATATGGATAGACGTAGTGCAGGCGTACCCAGGCGCCCAGTGAACCCAGCGCTTTTGTAATATCAAAGAATTTTGCCTTCAGCGGCGCATCCCGCCACTGGCTCTCTTGATACTTGACGTCCAGCCCATACGCGCTGGTGTCCTGACTGATAACGAGGAGCTCCTTGACGCCTGCGTGCACGAGGCGTTCGGCTTCGCGCATGACATCACCCGCGGGACGGCTGGCGAGATCTCCGCGCAAAGACGGAATGATGCAGAACGAACAACGGTTGTTGCAGCCCTCCGAGATCTTCAAATAGGCATAGTGCCTGGGCGTCAGATGCAGGCCTTCAGGTGGCACCAGATCGACAAACGGATCGTGCAATGGTGGCACCGCGTCATGCACGGCGGTTACGACTTCTTCATACTGGTGCGGACCCGTCACCGCCAGAACGTCTGGATGCGCTGAGCGGATTGCATCCTTCTCGACACCAAAACAACCCGTTACGATCACCCGGCCGTTCTCAGCAAGCGCTTCGCCAATCGCATCCAGGCTTTCCTGTTTAGCGCTATCGAGAAACCCGCACGTGTTGACCACGACGACGTCTGCGCCAGCATAATCATGGGAAAGCTGATACCCTTCCGACCTGAGGCGCGTGATGATGCGCTCAGAATCAACCAGGGCTTTCGGGCAACCAAGTGAGACGAAGCCAACCTTCGGTGCTACCTGCCTCCGGCCTGGACCAGCGTCAACGCTTGCGCCTGCATTTTTGGGTGAGTTTGACATGAGCTGGCTTCTAGATCGTCTTCATGTTTCGAGGAAATATGAAAACGATCTAGTTCCTTGTTATGAACATGTTTTTCACGCTGAACCGCGCCACACTTCAGCTAAACATGCTTTAGCCCCAGCGACTACAAGGCGCAAGTGGGCAGCGCACGGATTGGAAGCACGCGCCGATGTTCTAGGCAGAACCGGGCGCCACAGTGCTTTTACCGCGCCACCAGCAAGCCGGAATCGATCAGCCGCCGGTGGAATGCCAGGATCTCGCCAGACCGCGGGCAGGTGTAATAACGCCCACCGCAAACCTTCAAAAGCCGCATCCGCTCTTGTCCTGCTTCCGACAGCGGTAATCCGGCAAGTTTCAGCATCAAGGTTCCCAGATAAGGCACATCCAGCACCTCAACATCGGGTAAGGGTTGCAGCGGGAAGTTAATGCCTTCGGCGGTATAGTAGGTCAGGAACCCTTTGGATTGCGGCGACAATATAATGTTATGCGACTTCTCTCCAGCATGACCAAGCAGGGAACGCGTGACGATTGGCTGATGATCGCCATATTGAACAATCAGAAAATGCTCATCGGGAAAGCGTGATTTCAGTTCTCTACGGAACCAATCGAGATCCATGTGTGCCAAGGACAGGCGCCTGAGGTACTCATGCATCTGCGGGTCTGTACCCGGCCCTCCGCCCGGCACATCTTCTTCCGGGCTGTGTGGTTTGGTGTAGGGCAGGTGCGTTGCCGAGGTAAACACGAATGAGAATACTGGCGCCTTTGATTTTTCGATGTGCTTTTCCA
>JBKEAX010000503.1:0-3117 GCA_047972825.1 Hyphomicrobiaceae bacterium
CTCTTTTGGCGTCACAGACCAACGCCAGCTCGCGTAATCGTCGCTGTCAAAGCCCAGCGTGTTCTCGATCCATTGCGTCTCGGGCGAATTTGTCTCGATGAAGAAACCGCCATCGGGCGCCCGCAGCCGGACCGACATCGCCTTGGTGACGGTCAGGTCATGGCGCCACGCTGAACCGCCACCCTGCAATCCCTCCGCCAGAGCCTTGACTTCGGCGCGGGCAATGCGCGCCTCGACAACCGCCAGATTGCCCACACGCATGACACGCGGAATATTTTCCACCAACTGGCCGGCAACAACTTCTGCCGAGCGCTGACGCGGGCGCCCACCCGCCCTGGCTGGGGCTGGACCCGACGCCGGCGGTGGAAAGTGCGCACCACTCCCGGGTGGACCAGACTGTTGGGGTGGAGGCGGTGCTCCAGGCGGCCGCTGGGTTCCCGGTTCCAGCCTTGGCCATGCCCCCTGCCCTTGTGGCCCAGTTGGCAACGGCGGTCTGGGGTTCTGTACCGGCCCCTTTCCCGGCCCAGGCTTCGCCCTGCCTCTTGCTTGCTGCGCCCCAGGTAAGGGAGGGCGCGGCCCGCCACCCGATGGAGGGCCAAGTGGAGGCCCCGGAGGTCCCGATGGTGACGCTGCCGGTGTTGGCGGAGCTGGTGCGGCAACGGGGGGGCGCTGCTTCCGTCGGCCTGGGGAACGTCCACCGAAAAAGTCCTGATCGGATGGGCGTTGCCCGCTATCATTGTCCGAACCATCCTCTCTGTTTGCCGGTTGATGCAGGCTGGGCTGGCCTTGTCCGGCTCTTGGCGACTGCTCCCGCGGCGACGGCACTCCAGGCGCATCAGAGATTGGTTTTTGCGGCGGTGTGGGAAAGTGCGCACCCGGCGGCACCGCTATTGATCCCCGGCTCCCGCTGTCTTTCAGGCGGATCGAAGCGAGCACTTCGTCGATGCTGTTTTCGGTCGACTGTGACGAGTCATCCATAACCGGCCCGCTAGACTGGCTATCCGTACCCGGCCCAGCGTCAGGTTTGCCCCTGGGCCTTATGGCACCAGGCGGAGAAGGCCTCTTGCCAGCAGGTGCCGGCAATACGGTCCCTTCTGGTTGTACAGGTGGCTCGGGTGCTGGCCCTGCATCGCCAGAACTAACAGGGCTCTGCCGCGCGATCTCATCCTGGTGGAGTGCTTCCTCAGCATCGGGCAATCCAGGCGCAAAACGTCCTTCGACGCGCTGGCGTGCCGAAGCAAGGATTTCATCCGCATTGCTATCTTGCGGAAAGCGCCGCGCAGGCTCCTGTTCAACCGGACGTGCTGGAGCCGGAATATCGCCCCCTGGCCTGGCGGGAACATCGGCTTCACCGCGCGTTGCACTCGCAGCCCCGGCATAACCGTCACCCCGCGGCTCTTCTTCAACCGGGCTTTGCAATGCCTTGATCGCCTCTTCGAACGTCAGCCCATGCGCGCGCAAAAGGTGTGCCGCCGTGCTGCGTCCATCTCCCACGATTGCTGCCAGCACAATGGCGCCGTCAATGGCGCTACGCCGTCCGCTCGCCGCCGCAGCAGCCGCTTCCAGAACCTGGCGCAGTTCTGGCGAAATGCCCGCCGTATCGCCCGGCTCGGAACGCTCCTCGACGTGGCCAAGGTGGGTAGCAACGTCACCCTTCAGCTGTTCGATGGCAACCCGCGAAATCATCATCACCCGACCGGCATCGGGATCCTCGGTCAGCGCCAGCAGCAAGTGCTCCAAGGAAACATCACGGTGCCCCTGCTGCGTCGCATAGTCCGCCGCTCTCCCCAGCGTTTCCGCGAGGTTACGCGTGGGCGGGAGAATCTGGCCAATCTCATCGACGATCGTTTGCGCCATCGGCGCCTAGTCTCCGCTCAAACAACCACATCACCGCCAAAAGCGGGCACCGGTTCGCGCCGCACCAGCCGCACCTTGCTGGGTGGAAAAATTCACCGTAAACGGCCCTGCCATTCAGTATCCAAGTCAGGCTAGCCACCATTACCGTGCGAATCCCCAACGACAGGGGAAGGTTAGCCGATCGGCAACGCCCTGGCACTCCCTGTGGCACGCCCATCCCGAATTTTCGCTGCAATATAACCTAGCTTAAGAATATGGGCGAAATCCGTTGTGGCTCGCAAGCAACGGGCTATAAGTGCGGCCATAGTGGCAACGTTGCACTGGAGCCCGGATGCCTCCCATCTGACGCACCTGGGCTACCGCGAAAAAGAACAGCAGAAACTGGCGAGAAGCGAGAATGACGAAAGCGATTTCTCAAACGGTAGAGTCGATAGGGCTCTCCGATAGTGGCGATCTCAGCGACATCAGCGCCCACACCAAGGCGCACATTCTGGCCGAAGCCTTGCCGCACATGATCCGCTATGACGAAAAAACCGTCGTCATCAAGTTCGGCGGTCACGCGATGGGCGACCAGGCACTGGCCGATGCATTTGCCAAGGACGTCATATACCTGAAGCAGTCCGGCATAAATCCGGTGGTCGTCCACGGCGGTGGACCTCAGATCGCGGAAATGCTGAAAAAGTTGCAGATCCAAAGCGAGTTTCGCCACGGCCTTCGCGTCACCGACAAACCCACCGTCGAAATCGTCGAAATGGTGCTCGCAGGAAAGATCAACAAGGAGATTGTCTCCGCGATCAACCGGCAGGGCGGCAAGGCTGTCGGCATCTCCGGCAAGGACGGAAATTTGATGCTGGCCAGGCAGATTACTGAAATGCCTGACCCCGAATCCAACCTGATACAGGCCGTCGACATCGGCTACGTCGGTGATCCGGTGGAGGTCAACCCGCACATCATAGACGTCATTTCCAAGTCTGATCTTATTCCCGTTGTTGCCCCCATCGGCCTGGATCGTGAAGGCCAGACGCTCAACATCAACGCCGACACATTCGCATCTGCCCTTGCTGCACGAATGAAAGCAAAGCGCTTGTTGCTGTTGACTGACGTTAAAGGTGTGCTCGACAAGAACGGTGTTTTGCTAGAGGAGCTTTCCATAGAAGATGCACGCCGGCTTATTCGCGACGGCACAATCTCCGGCGGAATGATCCCGAAGATTGAGGGTTGTATCGAAGTCGTCGAAGCCGGAGTGGAAGCCGTCGTCAT
>JBKEAX010000524.1:0-2772 GCA_047972825.1 Hyphomicrobiaceae bacterium
ATTGCGCCGCGAAGCCGCTGCAAAGCAAGGGAAAGGGAACCCGATTGGTTTTGCTCGTTGAAAATCAGACAGATCCTTGAAAAGCTGTCTATAGGTGATTTTGGGAACCACTATGCGCTACGGTAGACAGAAAGATCTACAGAAGCTTGCCCTTATGATGCAGGGAACGGCAGATGGCGTTTGCCTCGGTGATATTGAACGTGAATTCGGCGTATCGCGCCGAACGGCGGAACGGATGCGAGATGCACTGCGCCATGCATACCCTCAGATCGAAGAATTTTCAGGAGAAATCGGCCGAAAATTCTGGCGATTTCCGCCTGGATCACTAGGGCGGATGGTTGAACCGACGCTTAATGAACTGACCGCTGGCTACCGCGCTGCCGCAATCGCACGGCGCGAAGGAGATCAGGCCACAGCAGAGGCACTCGAGAGGCTTTTGACAAAGGTTCAAGCCACGTTCCGGTCCGATCGCCGCCGCAGCATTGCCCGAGCTCTGGAAGCTCAGCTCCTGGCGGACGGGGTCGCGTTTCGTCCTGGCCCGCGTGAGAACAGTGCCCTAGAAATCCTTGCGGTACTTCGTGAGGCAAATTTGGCCGGAGTTATGATTTCAGCAGATCATCGTGCCCGCGGCACTGGAAAGCTGTCGCGCAATACACGCCTTGGGCCGGTTGCTATGCTTCTCGGGCAAGGGCGGCAATATCTACTGGCATGGAGCGAATATCAGGATGATCTGAGACTTTTTGCGCTGGCTGGCTTTGAGCAGATTGAACTCGAACCGGATGTCTATGTCCGCCCACAGGGATTCGATCTGCAGGAATGGCTATCGGAAAGCTTCGGAATCTGGCGCGAAGAACCGCAGGATGTGGAATGGCGTTTCCTGCCCGAAGTGGCGGACGACGCGGCGAGTTATATCTTCCATCCCATGCAACTCATGGAACGGCTTGAAGACGGTTCTCTGATCATTAGGTTCAGGGCCGGCGGGCTGCAGGAGATGGCTTGGTATTTGGCGCGATGGAGTGACAATGTCGAGGTGATTCGACCGGCGAATTTCTGGGAGCAGGTGTCGGCCTGATGGGCTTTTTGCTGTTACAACGGAGATAATATGTTTGATGCAATAACGCAAAAAAAAGCGTCGCTAAAGACGGTCATCGACGGTTTAGGCAAGCAGCCCCGCGAGGATCTGATAACCTCACAGTTGTTTGGAACAATCCGGTTCTTAGAACACGCAGCCCGCAAGCAAGCCCTTGAGATCCTCACCGGCCATCCGCTTAGCGGTGAAGCCGACATTCACCTCTGGCCCAGATTTGGCCCGGGGCGAGGCACCGAACCTGATGTCGTGATAACCCTGAAGCAGGGTGAAATTGTCAAATACTGGATCATCGAGGTGAAATGGGGCGCAAGGTTCAGCGGCGAAGGAAATCAGCCGCACCGCGAAATTGCAGCTGTGCGAGACGCTGATACGCGCACAGGAGCCTTCACCTCTGCGCCGCGCGAAGTTGCCGGTTATACCCTACTGGGCGCCGAATCCAAGCACGACGCCGAGATGAAGGATGTAGAGGAGCTCGAGACATCTCTAAGTGTTTACAGTCTCCGATGGCCTGAAGTTAACCAATCGTTGAAGCGCCTTTCTAAAGAGGCTGCGGATTCGGGACTGGCTGCATGGGCAAAATGTGCCGCCGACTTCCTGTCCAGTACACCGCAGGGTTTTGCGCTCGGCAACTGGCCCGCCATGCCGACACCCGAGATCACTCGCTTTACCTTTGACACAAATCGCCGGTTTGAATGGGACGTCTCCTGCGAACCAGTGTCCGTCTGCCAATTTCACTTTGACATGAACTGAGGAGATAAGATCCAATGAACGCAGATGCGAGCCTTTGGCAATCCGCCCGCAATATTCTGAGCGCGCAGGACAACCTGAACAAGCTGTTTGAATCAATTGACTGCGTCACGACGACCAAAACAGACTTGGTTATCGAGTTCAACTGGGCAGACAAAAGCAATGAGGATTGGCTTCAACCAGTCTGGAACCAATACTACGATGTGAAGAAGAGCAGCAGAAGCAACGCCCGAGCGACAGGCTCCCTGACGATTGCGATTCAGCTGACCTGCGACGATACGGGCGCGCAATGGGAGCACGGCAGGCGTGCCAAGGTTGTCGTGGGGTACTCTGACGCGCGGGACGACTTTTGGGCATTCGATGTCACACACCCAAATGCCGGCGGCGAGATCGATGAATATTGCAAGGCAAATAACACCCATTGGTCGGGAACTTACGACAAAGGCATTGCTTCCTGGGTCTACGCTGTCCCGCTTGATGTGCTCACAAGCACGGATGCGGTTGAGAAATACATCAAGGAGCCGAACCACAAGATCCTGAGGGGGGAAGAACGCAACGAAGTGTTGAGCGGAATTCGTGACGCGCTTTGCGTGCCTCCGCAGTCTTCAGCTTCTGACTGACAGATCCCCGCAATCTGTATCCTATTCAAAAGGTCCGAGGGCAGCAGGCTTTCGGACCCGCGGGATAAAACCGGAGGCGATAGGTTCCTCATTACGGTTTTTCGTGACAAGGCCTGAGCGTGCTGCCGCCGATCATCTTCGCATTTGCCTGTGCCACCGCCTTCTTCCATCCATCGGCGATCCTCTCGCACTTGATGCGCATCGAGGTAAGATAGCAGCCGAACTCTTCTTCCATGTCAGCACGCTCCTCGATGGAGGGCGACAAGCTGGAAGGTACCTGCTGGACGGGCGTTGCCGCCAGAATGGCTTTCGCCG
>JBKEAX010000551.1:0-2364 GCA_047972825.1 Hyphomicrobiaceae bacterium
TTTTTTGTTTTGCCATCATTTGTGAGCCGCGCGCGTCATGGCCAAGCCCATTTATGTCCTCAACGGTCCCAACCTCAATCTGCTCGGGGTGCGAGAACCAGACGTTTACGGACACCAAACACTTGCGGATGTGCGTCGCCGTGCAGAAACCGCTGCTGCCGCAACCGGCCAGACGTTAGAATTCCGCCAGTCTAATCATGAAGGCCAACTGATCGACTGGGTACAGGAAGCACGCGAAAAGGGCGCCGGCCTTATCGTCAACGCAGGCGGCCTCACTCACACGTCTGTGGCACTGCTTGACGCCCTGCAAGCAGCTGAACTCCCGGTAATCGAAGTGCATCTCTCCAACATTTTCCGGCGCGAGGCGTTCCGCAACCATTCCTATATTTCGCTGGGAGCCAACGGTGTTATCTGCGGGCTTGGCGCTGCAGGATACGAATTGGCGGTAGCGGCTATGGCCAACCTGGTCGCTGAACAAAACGGTAAAACACCATGACTAAGCGCCGAAGAAAGGGCGCGGACAAGAAGGAACAGACCGGCATGACCGCCAAAACTTCGGACAAGAATGGCAACGCCGAACAGGAAATGATCCGCGGGCTCGCTGAACTCCTGAATGAGACCGGACTCTCAGAGATCGAAATTGAAAAAAGCGGGTTGCGTGTACGGGTTGCGCGACAATTGACTGTCTCCGCCGTTGCAACTCCGGCCGCCGCCCCCGCCACCACGGCGCCCCCCCCCGCAATGCCCGCACCTGGCGAAACAGGCGGCGGCGCAGCCGATTTCTCCAAGCACCCTGGTGCCGTCAAATCGCCGATGGTCGGCACCGCTTACCGGGCCCCTGAGCCGGGTGCGGCAACATTCATCGAAATCGGCAAGAGCGTTGCTGCCGGCGACACATTGCTCATTATCGAAGCGATGAAAACCATGAACCAAATTCCCGCACCCAAGGCGGGGACTATCTCCGCAATCCTGTTCGAAAACGGCCAGCCGGTCGAGTTCGGCGAACCACTCGTCATCATCGATTAAGGGCTAAGGAGCAGAGAGGGGTAGATAGCGAATAGCGAAACACCAATCCAATGCAGTGTGACTTCAGGTCAATTCGCTAGTCCCCATTACCCGCTCCCGAAATGAGAACATGTTCGACAAGGTCTTGATTGCCAATCGTGGAGAGATCGCGCTGCGAATCCAGCGCGCCTGCAAGGAATTGGGCATTTCCACCGTGGCAGTGCATTCAACTGCAGACGCCGACGCAATGCATGTGCGTCTCGCAGATGAGAGCGTTTGCATCGGGCCGCCGCCCTCATCTGAAAGTTATCTCAACATTCCCCAGCTTTTGGCCGCTTGCGAAATAACTGGTGCTGACGCTGTTCACCCCGGCTATGGCTTTCTGTCGGAAAACGCCCGCTTTGCTGAAATCCTGGAAGAGCACAACATCGCGTTCATCGGCCCCACGTCCGAGCACATCCGGATCATGGGTGACAAGATCCAGGCGAAGGAAACTGCAAAACGGCTCGGCATACCTGTTGTTCCCGGCTCTGACGGCGGCGTTGAAAGCGAAGCCGAAGCGATGAAAGTCGCAAAAGAAATGGGCTTTCCCGTGCTCGTTAAAGCAGCGGCGGGCGGTGGTGGACGCGGCATGAAAGTTGCGCATAAACCCGAGGATTTGGCAAACGCGCTGGCAACGGCGCGTAACGAGGCAAAATCCGCTTTTGGTGACGATGCAGTCTATATCGAGAAATACCTGACCAAGCCGCGCCACATCGAGATCCAGGTGTTTGGCGACGGCCAAGGCAATGCAATCCACCTTGGCGAACGCGATTGTTCGCTGCAAAGGCGGCATCAAAAGGTTTGGGAGGAAGCACCTTCACCCGCACTCAACGCTGCGGCGCGCACCAAGATCGGCGAAACCGTAGCCCAGGCGATGCGAGACCTGAAATATCGCGGTGCCGGTACGATCGAATTCCTGTTCGAAGACGGTGAGTTCTATTTCATCGAAATGAACACGCGCTTGCAGGTTGAACACCCAGTGACTGAAATGATCACAGGTATCGACCTGGTGTTGGAGCAGTTACGAGTCGCCTCAGGTGCCCAGCTTACTTTGAAGCAGCCCGACATTACATTTTCAGGCCATGCCATCGAGTGCCGCATTAACGCGGAGAATGCACGTACGTTTCGACCATCGCCGGGAAAAATCACCTATTGGCACCCGCCCGGCGGCCTTGGCGTACGGGTCGATTCAGGTGTCTATCAAGGATATTCGATCCCGCCCTACTACGACAGCCTCATCGGCAAGCTGATCGTCCATGGCAAAACCCGCAACGAGTGCCTGATGCGCTTGAAACGCGCGCTCGGCGAATTCGTCAT
>JBKEAX010000617.1:0-2861 GCA_047972825.1 Hyphomicrobiaceae bacterium
CGACCAACGCATCCGCTGCTGACCTCGGCGGTGACTGCTGCGCTGATTTGGAAGAACGCGTCGCAGAACTCGAAGCCACAACCGCCCGCAAGGGTAATCGCAAAGTTTCACTGACCATCTCTGGCTGGGTCGCCGAGCAGGTCATGTGGTGGGACGACGGTGAAGAATCCAACGTCTACGTGGGTGGTATCGGCACGACGCTTGCCAGCCATTTCAAGCTGACGGGTCAGGCGTCGATCGCACCGGGCTACCAGGCCGGTTATGTGATCCACGTCGAAGCCGACACGGATGACCCGCTGGCCGCAATGGATCAAGACCATGATGACGGTGGCCCCGGCATCAACGTTCACCAATCCTACTGGTTCATCAACTCGGACCGCATGGGTAAACTGAGCGTCGGCAAGATGTCGCCAGCCTCTGATAACACGGCAATCCTGGTCGATGGCTCGGGTTCCCTCGTTCCTGCAAACTGGGTGCTGTTCGACAACCAGGCATTCGGCCTTCGTGTGAATGGTCAACGTGTTAATGGATTGACTTGGGGTGATCTGGCTCACTGCGGATCTTGGGGTGCTGGCGGATTAGGTGCTGCTGGTGACTGCGGCGGCTTCGCTGGTCCCCAAAACGTCGTCAGGTATGATTCGCCTGTGTTCAAGGGCTTCTCGGTCAGCACCTCTTGGGGCGAAGATGACATGTGGGATGTTGCCGGTCGTTACGCCGGTGAATTCAACGGCATCAAGCTGGCCGTTGCCGCAGCCTACTTCAGCCAGAATGAGACTGGTGCTGGCGACGGTTCCTACTGGGAAATCGGTGGTTACATTCAACACGTTCCCACTGGCCTGTTTCTCTATGGTGCCTACGGTGCGGACCTGGATGCAGCCGATGCTGTTGGGGTCGAACAGTCTGAGGGTGACACTTGGTACATCAAGGCCGGTCTTCGCCGGAAGTGGAATGCTCTCGGACACACGGTTCTCTACGGTGAGTATGGCCAGAAAAACGATGCCATGGATTGCGGCCGTGGCCTACCAGGAGTTGGCAGCAATGGCTTTGATTGTGGTGGTGCCGCTAGTGTAACTGGCAGCGAACTGACCCAGTGGGGCTTGGGTGTCGTACAGGAAATCGATGCCGCCGCAATGTCGATGTGGCTCAGCTACCGGAACTTTGAGGGCTCCGCTGATTGCGCCAGTGCCGGCAACTGCGGTATCGCCGAGTTGGATGCTACAGGTAGGTCCAGTGTTGACTTCGATGACTTCCACGTCATCAAGTTTGGTGCTCTGATCAACTTCTGATCAACGCCACAAACACCTGAATAAAAACAAAGAGGCCGCCTTTCGAGGCGGCCTCTTTTGCGTTTTGCATTTTCGGCTGCACGCCACAGTGATGCATTCAGAGCACATATTCACACAACTGTTCTTTAATGTTTATCGTTGCTTTGCCAAGAATTAACGAATCGCGAATGCTCTCCTCATCTCCCCAATCTGCATTTCGCAATACAAACGCAAAAATAAATTGAGGGTTTACAGGATGAGCGGGTATTTAAACAAGAAGGGCATCGGACTTGTGTCTGCTGTCGCTCTTGCTGCGAGCATTGGACTAGCAAGCAGCGCACAGGCTGCTGACCTTGGCGGTGACTGCTGCGCGGACCTTGAGGAGCGCGTTGCAGAGTTGGAGGCGACGACAGCTCGGAAGGGTAACCGCAAGGTGTCACTAACCATCTCCGGTTGGGTCGCCGAGCAGGTCACTTGGTGGGACGATGGCGAGGAATCAAATGTTTATGTTTCCGGCATCGGTGCTACCCTGTCCAGCCACTTCAAAATGACGGGCCAAGCTACATTCGCGCCGGGTTGGCAGGCAGGCTACGTTATCCACGTTGAGACCGGAACGTCTGATCCGCTTGCATTCAATCAAAACAGCGACGACGCCACCGTGTTTGATTCTGTGAGCTTGCTGCAATCTTACTGGTTCATCAATTCAGATCGTCTCGGCAAGTTGTCGGTTGGTCAGTTGTCACATGCGTCGGACAACGCTGCCATTCTTGTTGATGGTTCAGGTTCACTTGTACCAGCCAACTGGGTTGTGTTTGACGGAGGTGGTTTCGCTACGCGTTCGAATGGCGCCTATACCGGGCTCAACTGGGGCGATGTTCTGTCATGCGGTCAGACGTCGCTTGGTATTGGGGCCGACTGTAACGGGCTGCCGTTAAACGCTATTCGTTATGATTCTCCCACATTCAATGGTTTTTCGGTCAGCGCAAGCTGGGGTGAAGACGACATGTGGGATGTTGCTGCCCGTTATGCCGGCGAGTTCAACGGCATCAAGCTTGCCATCACAGCGGCCTACTCACACACATCAGATGAAGGTGTAGGCTTGCAGCGCAACCTGGGTATCGGCGTTGATCATCGTGATAGCGATTACTTCCAGATCGGTGCCTACATCCAGCACGTTCCAACTGGCCTGTTTGTTTATGGTGCGTACGGTCACGAGAACAATGACAACATTGCACTTGATGCACAGGGCAATGGCAACGGTGGTGAAATCCAACAAGGCGATACCAATCATTGGTACATCAAGGCTGGTTTGCGCCGGAAGTGGAATGCACTTGGTCACACCGTACTCTACGGTGAATACGGCAAGCACGATGATATGACGTCACCGTATTTGCTCGACTTTACAAATGCTGTCACCTCTGCGGACAGCAGTGTTACGCGCTGGGGTTTGGGCGCTGTTCAGGAGATCGATGCAGCAGCAATGTCTCTGTGGCTCGCTTATCGTAACATGGATGGTGATTTCACAATCGACGGCAACAAGACTTCTCTTGACGATCTCCACATCGTAAAGTTCGGTGCGCTGATCAACTTCTGATC
>JBKEAX010000620.1:0-3969 GCA_047972825.1 Hyphomicrobiaceae bacterium
ACGGCCACGCCTGCGGCCGCCCCTGGAATTGCAACCGCTGATCAATGGACGACGCCTGAAGGCATCGACGTGAAGCCGGTCTACACCGGGGCCGACACGGCAGGATTGGATTTCCTAGGCACTTACCCTGGCGTTGCGCCCTATTTGCGCGGGCCCTACCCGGCAATGTACGTGACCCAGCCGTGGACCATCCGCCAGTACGCCGGTTTTTCGACTGCGGAAGATTCCAACGCATTCTATCGGCGCAATATCGCGGCTGGACAAAAGGGCCTCTCCATTGCTTTCGACCTTGCCACGCACCGCGGGTATGATTCCGATCATCCACGCGTCAAAGGTGACGTCGGCATGGCTGGCGTGGCCATAGATTCCATCTTCGACATGCGCACGTTGTTCTCCGGCATCCCGCTTGAACACATGAGCGTATCGATGACCATGAACGGCGCCGTGCTGCCAGTTCTGGCACTGTTCATTGTCGCAGGCGAAGAACAAGGTGTACCGCACGAGAAACTTTCAGGAACTATCCAGAACGACATCCTGAAAGAATTCATGGTGCGCAACACCTATATCTACCCGCCCTCACCCTCCATGCGCATCATCTCCGACATCTTCGGCTTCACCTCCCAACACCTGCCGAAATTCAATTCGATCTCGATTTCCGGCTATCACATGCAGGAAGCGGGAGCGACCGCAGACCTCGAACTGGCCTATACGATTGCCGATGGCATCGAATATGCGCGTGCTGGTGTTGCTGCCGGTCTCAGCATTGACAAGTTCGCGCCGCGCCTGTCGTTCTTCTGGGCCATCGGCATGAATTTCTACATGGAGATTGCCAAGATGCGGGCCGCACGCCTGCTATGGGCCAATCTCGTCAAGAAAGAATTCGCACCTGAAAACGAGCGCTCTTTGTCGCTTCGCACACACTCGCAGACCTCGGGCTGGTCCTTGACAGCGCAGGATGTGTTCAACAACGTTACACGTACCGCCATTGAAGCCTTTGCAGCAACACAGGGCCACACCCAATCTTTGCACACCAATGCACTCGACGAGGCAATTGCCCTACCGACTGATTTTTCCGCGCGCATCGCCCGCAACACACAGCTCTTTATCCAACAGGAAACCGGGACCTGCCGTGTTGCAGATCCATGGGGCGGCTCGTTCTTCATTGAACGCCTGACACATGACCTAGCTGTCAAGGCACTCGCCCATATCGAAGAGGTGGAGCAACTTGGCGGCATGGCCAAGGCGATTGCCGCCGGCATCCCAAAGATGCGGATCGAAGAAGCAGCCGCCCGCACCCAGGCCCGCATCGACAGTGGCCGCCAGACCATCGTTGGCGTCAACAAGCTCCCGGTCAAGGACGATGCGGAAATCGAAGTGCTGAAGGTCGACAACCGATCTGTGCGCGAACAACAGCTTGCCAAGCTGGAACGCCTGCGCGCGGAACGCAACGAGTCCGACGTCACAGCCGCACTCGACGCTCTGACCGAAGGGGCAAAGGGCAATGGCAATCTTCTCGACCTCGCCATAAAGGCTGCCCGCGTCAAGGCGACCGTCGGCGAGATTTCTTTCGCGCTGGAGAAGGTCTTCACCCGTCATCAGGCCGAGATCCGTGCGATATCCGGCGTTTACAAGTCAGAGGCAGGCAACATGAACAAGGACGTTGGCCAGGTGCTGCGGCTTGTCGATGAATTCGAAGCCAATGACGGGCGCCGCCCGCGCATACTCATCGCCAAGATGGGGCAGGACGGTCATGACCGCGGCCAGAAGGTGATCGCGTCTGCTTTTGCCGACCTCGGATTCGACGTCGACATCGGGCCGTTGTTTGCAACGCCCGATGAAGCCGCGCGCCAGGCCGTTGAGAACGACGTGCATGTCATTGGTGTATCGTCACTCGCCGCCAGCCATCTCACCCTTGTGCCTGAGCTGAAGACCGCTCTCGAAAAGGAAGGCCGTAGCGATATCGTCATCGTTGTTGGCGGCGTTATCCCACCGTCCGACTATGACGAGCTTTATGCCGCTGGTGCCAAGGCCGTGTTCGGCCCCGGCACCAACATTCCAGAAGCCGCCGCCAAACTGATCCACGAACTCAACGCACTGCTCGGCTACGAAGCCAAATCAGCAGCAGAGTGAGAAAGCGCGGAAACTTGCGCGGCAGACATGCTTGCCTCAAATGAAAGCGACGCCTCACTTATTATTCAAGGCGCTTTTACGTTGAGCGCCTTGATAACAAGCAGATCAAAATCGTTTGGCTTTCAAACTCATCTGATTGTGAGCAGCGTCGACAGAAAATTTCAAACAGGCTTTCCTGCGGCCGTCGCCTCGGGGATCTCGATCAATTTTCCCGTCTTGCAGTCATAGATATAACCATAAATAGGAATCCTCGCCGGAACCAAGGGGTGCTGGCGAATACGCTGGACGTCGGATACAACGCTCTTCGCGTTGTCCGAAATTGTCAGCCACTCGATATACTTGCCTTCGTCTGACCCGGGCCCGTTGCCATGGTCATGCCAGCCTGATGCATCAACCGTTGCAGTCTCCAGACTGCTGGCCAGAAGCTCACGCATGGTCTGATTTGTGAAAGTCTCCATGCCGCAATCGGTGTGATGAATCACGAACCATTCACGCGTGCCCAGTAGCTTGTAGGAAATAACGAGTGAGCGTATGGCATCGTCGCTCGCCCGTCCGCCAGCATTGCGTATGACGTGGGCATCACCCTCTGAAAGGCCAGCATATTTGGCCGGATCCAAACGCGCATCCATGCAGGTGAGGATAGCGAAGCTGCGTCCTGGGGGCATCGGCAGATGTCCCTTGTCAAAACTCTTTGCATAAGCATCGTTGGCAGCAAGAACCTCATCGCGAATTTTGCTCATCAGGTCGTCCTCCCGAAATATCAGTTACACAATAAATCCCGTTGCTTTGCGGGCTTTTTCTGGGCTCCCAAACGCACTTGCCTGACCAGACAGAAGACCAACCAAATGACATTATCTGGAAACGGATAAATACTATCGCCTAACGCCACCTCATTAGAAACGAAAATTTCGAAATAGTTCGTGCCCGACAAAATAAAGCGCATCACGCAAGTTCTTGTGAAAAAATGATGCAGATCAGAGTCTGGAACTTTCGCAAAAAGCGCACTGCCACCAAAGACACAAAATGCGCCGGAGCATACCTATGCCGTAGCCCATTTCAGGAGCGCGGCACAGTTTGTGCGCTCACCACCCATCAAGATAAACGAGCCTATGGGCGCTACTTTTCCGTACCACTTGCCGTGAACGACGTTTTGTGCGGACATCCACTTCGCCTGCACCATACAGTTTCACTGAGCCATCTATGATTTTGTCTCTGCAAAAGCATTGCACCACACACGAATGCGACTTCGAAAAAATTTTAAAACCGAACGGCGCAACCTGAAGTTCACCACAAGCGACGGACACAATCACAAGCAACAATGCTGCTATTGATGTAGTATGCTGCATGTCGCACAATTCAGCCCTGGATTGTAGAACTTGCAAAACACGCTCACATTAGGCGAACCGGGGACTGGGGAGTAACGATGCCGCGGTCAATTGCCACCAACCCAATTACACGTCTGCTTGTCACCGCAGCCGTAATCGGCATCTCAGCGCTGATGGTTGGCGCCTACATGATCCCCAATACATACATCATCCGTTATTCCATGCCCGAGAAGGCAACCTGGTGGATCGCACCATCCATGCTGGCAAGCAAGTGGGGCTATTTCGAACGGGAAAATGTTGAAATAGCAGAGACGTACTGGCCTACGGGACGGCGCGCCCTCCAGGCGCTTATGGACCAGCAGTCAGACATCGCCTATGCCGCCGGCCCGCCCATCACCACGCTTGCTTACGAGAAACAACCGCTACTTGTACTCGCGCAAACAATGAGTTCTCGTAGCATTGTTCACCTTCTGCCAAACGTCGCCCACAAAGATGACTGGTATCGTTACCCTAT
>JBKEAX010000627.1:0-12206 GCA_047972825.1 Hyphomicrobiaceae bacterium
CGGCTTTGGCTCGCTGGCGATAGGGCGGTCGGCCGGGTGCTTGTCTTTGCTCATCGCTTGCCTGCCTTCTTCATTGTCTCCGCGGCGGCAAACAGCGCTTCCCACTGCTCTTTGGTGTAGCGCTCGGGCACGATGAGAACGCCGCCACGTCGCTCAGCCTTCGGTGCCGGCTTGATCAGGTCGTATTTTTCGGCCACGGACAGAACGTGCAGAATCGCGTTGACGGTTCTATCTTTGACGGCCTTCTTGATCTGAGCGCGAAGTGCGATCTCGAACGAAGTCAACTTCTGGGTGACGCCGTCCCGGCTGACATCGACGGACTCGCTCAGAACCTTGGTGACATCAAGCTGATCTGGCTTGCCACGTCGCTTGCCGGCTGCCTTGGACTTGAACTGGGACGCTTTCGGTGGTTTGCCATAGCCAACCTCGTAATCGCCCGTTGGCGGTGACTTGCGCTTGGTCATTGTGCGACCTCCTCGCTCACCATAGGCAAACCGGTGTCAGCGAGTTCGGCTTCAACTTCTGGAGACGCTTGCTTTGAACGCTCCGTCTCGGCGAATGACTTTCCGGTCGCGGCATTGATCGCCTCAAGGCCCGCCACAGTCGTCAGGCGGCGCACGATCACGTCGCAATAGTGCTGGTCGAATTCGATGCCGTAGCCCTTTCGTCCGGTCCGCGCCGCGGCAACGAGGGTCGTGCCTGAGCCGGCAAAGGCATCGAGGATGATGCCGGAGCGCTTCGAGCAGTCGAGAATGGCGTCAGCAACCATGGCTGTCGGCTTCACCGTCGGGTGCATGGCAAGGTCGGCATCGCGAGACGCGCCAAAGCTGTTGATGCCGGCATACGACCAGACGTTCGTGCGGTAACGCCCGTGCCGGCCGAGTTCGACATTGTTGATGTGTGCTGCCCGTCCAGACTTGAACACGAAGACCAACTCATGCTGCGAGCGGTAGAGCGAGCCCATCCCGCCGTTCGTCTTCGACCAGACACACAGGTTCTTGAGTTCGCTGAAAGCGCCGTTCGAGGCATCCAGAACTTCACGCATATGGCGCCAATCCATGCAGATGAACTGAATCGCGCCGTCCACGGCATGCACGGCCAGGAAAGCGAAGACTTCGCGCAGGAACGCCGTGAATTCTTGCGTGTTCATCTCGCCTGAGGCGAAGGCAAACTCGCGATGTTTCTTGTTTCCCAGTCCGCAGACGTGACCATCGATCCGGACGTTATACGGCGGGTCGGTGAAGACCATCTGTGCGCGTTGGCCATCGAGCAGTCGCTCGTAGGTCTCGGCCTTGGTCGAGTCGCCACAGATCAGCCGATGCGGGCCGATCTGCCAAACATCGCCTGGCTGCGTGACCGCTGGTCCGGGTTGGGGATCTGGCGTGATGTCGGCCGGATCAGACTTGCCTTCGTCTGCACTATTCATCAGCAGCACGTCGATCTCCGGCATTTCGAAGCCGGTGACCGAAACGTCGAAATCAAGATCGAGGCTGGTCAGATGCTGCAGTTCGATCGCCAGGATGTCGGCGTCCCAGCCTGCCTTTTCCGCCAACTTGTTGTCGGCCAGGATGTAGGCGCGCTTTTCATCCTCGCTCAGGTGCTCGAGCCGCAAGCACGGGACGGTGTCGAGACCGAGCTGTTTCGCGGCTTCGACGCGTCCGTGGCCGGCAATGATGCCGCCGTCCTTGTCGATCAGGACGGGGTTGTTGAAGCCGAAGGTGCGGATGCTGGCCGCGATCTGGGCGATCTGCTTCGCGCTGTGGCTACGGGCGTTGCGGCTGTAGGGCTGCAAAGCGACGACGGATAGGTGCTCAATGGTATGAAGGGACATGACGATGCCTTTCGAAGGTCAGCGGCAACGCCTTTCGAACTTGACGATAGCCGCGCGTTGATGATCGGCGCGGCCTTGCTCGAAGTCGCGCTGTTCGGTTCAAATTTCGCGTTATGGGCATATCGTCCGGTCAGAAATGACCGTCGTGCTTGGCAAAATATCATGCCGGTTGGTCGAGCGACACCTCCCCTCTCGAAAGAAAACTTGAAGAGTTGAGTGGCAGCGAAATCGAGCATTGCACTCCTTCGCCACCACCCAAGGCTCAAGCGTCCTCCGCGATCTTGATAATCTTCTTCAGTTTGTTGAGCTGACACTCGACGTCACGAATTCTGCGCCGAATGGCGCGCACCGCGGAATCGGGTAGCTTCTCAGGACGCCACAAGGATAGACTTTGACCATCGTCATCCCCTACCCGAATGCAATCGCCACTCTCGATCGCACGTACCGTATGTTCAGGGGCGCCGTAGAACTCCGATACATCGGCGACCGAATGCCCCTTCTCCAGTAACGCCTTCGCCTGGGTGAACGTGTTCGGTGTGAAGAAGTAGTTGATTTGTGCGAGAACGAGCTCGTCATTGCCATTGGGCTGCTTGGCTGCAGAACGCGCCTTCGAGCGCGATTTTACTCCGTGGGTCATCGTAGACCATCCTTCTGCCAAATGACCTGAAATCAGGCCGTTGAGAAGCAGGATGTCGCTGATGAAGGTAAGTGCGGACACAAACGCGGACCAGCGACACGCCCACTTCGGGGTGTAGTCGCCATCGGTCCGTCGCTCTCCCAGCCGATTTTCCGGTCTCGCCCTTCGTCGACCTGCCTTTGCAGAGTTTAACGACGCCTCAGGCCCACGGTTCGTGTTGCGAAACGGTCCTCAACGCTATATGGGCCCAAAGGGCCCCGACCTCTGGTATTATAGGCAGAAGCGTTGGCTAAGCCCAGATTACCACTGCAGCGGCTCGTGCGGCAGTGGGGGGCTGGGAAATGAGTTGGCTCGGTATCTCCCATGATAGGATGTAGGTTAATGGGGACGAGAATTACTGTAGGTGCGGCCGATGGAAGTTGGGCACACTTCGTAGCTCAGTACCAGGCCGGTTAGATATGGCAGATGCGATCGTGCACGCCAGTCGGGAAGGCTGACCATCCAATGCTTAGCTTGCTCGCATCCACTTTCCATAACGCGGATTCTACGCTCAGCATTGCCGTTTTCCTGAAGCGAGTGCACGGCTAACGACGCCGAAAGGGATGCGCTCCTGTTCGAGACGAACACCGCGCCCGAGGCGGTCGAAGCGCAGATCGTCGTAGAGTGCGGCCTCGTCGGGCTTTAGCCGAGGGAGCGCGTTTGTCAGGGGCGTATCCTCGAAGCTCCATAGGCTCTGGTGCGCAAGAAGCGTCGCACGGTCCATGAGCAGTGACTGGGCCTCGGGCAGGAAGGCGCGCAGACGGTCGAGGATGGCGAGGCCGTGGGTGTCGATGTCGCCCCAGTAGTAAACGTCGCGGTCGCGCAACCAGGGGAGAGCCGAAAGCCGCTCGATAGCGTAGCCCCCGCCGAATGCGACAGCGCTCCTGGGGTAGTGCGGGAACGCGAGGTCGGTGATCTCATTCTCGACGATGAAGATGCGCTCTGCTGGAAGGGGATTCCGGGCGAGCTCGTGGATGCGCACCGTGAAGTCGGTGAGGCCGGCGATGGCGAGGTTCGGATCCAAGATGCGAAACCTGACAAGCGCCGGGCGCGCGGCGAGGCCGTAGCGGGCCTCAAACTGGAAAGCAGGATGTGCCTAGTCGATCGCTTCAGGGGCTAGCACGAGACGTCGAGCAGCTCGGCGAGCAGAGGTTGTCGTGCCTCGATGAACTTGGTGTGGCCACCGGGAACGTCGACTTGCCTCACGTAGAGCCCCGAGCACGGATGGGCGCGGAACCAAGCGAGCACCGCCAGGATGCGGTCCCATGCTTCCACTTCGGCGAGGGCTGCATGCGGCTTCCTGCGCAACCAGTCGCAAAGTTCCGGAAAGTCGCCGATCTCGCCGCGGCGATGGCCTCGAAGCGGCGGGCGGCCTCGCTGGCCCCGATCATGGCTAGGGCATCGGCGCGCGTCGGGACGACAACGGTCTTCGGGATCGCGTTACACCCCAGAACGCGGTTCTTCACCTCCTCCCAGGAGATGTCGTAGCCAGCACCCCCTGCTTCCAGTGAGGCGGCCTCAAGCTGCCTGATCCAGGCTCGCACCTCTTCGTAGCGAGTCGAAAGCTCCTGCGGTTTTGGTCTGCGAAAGCGAAATCCGAGCGGGAACTCGATCCGCTTCGGGTGGCGCGCGGCGGTCCCGGCTTTCCGGCTCTCATTGTCGCCGTCCTCTGACGCCGTGCCCGCGGCGGTACTGGGGCGCGAGAGCCCGGTCTTCGCCGCTACCTCGTCGACGATGCCGGCAAGCAACCGTCCGCTGTCCCAGAGCCGCTGGACTTCAGCCCTTAAGTCAGCCGGCGTCGTCCAGCTCATACGCTTGCCCCGGCACGGCGAAGGGCGCGCTCCGCGCGGTACCGCTCGATGGTCATGTTGCGCAGCATGGAGCGCTTGCCGTCCTTGCCCTCCTCGCTGTGAACGAAGCCGACGGCGGATACAAACGGCTCGATTACGTGAATCTTCTGCAGGGGCGTGGCGATGAGGAGCTGCAGACCCATCTCGCGGAAGAGCTTCAGCGCGTACTCCGCCGATTCATCTGAGCCACGCCCGAACGCTTCGTCGATCATGACGAAGTGGAACGCCCGCGAGCGTGTCCCGCCCTGCTCTAGCCTGATCTATTCGTGAGGGTGGTGGCTATGGGGTGTGGGCGCGCGATTTCTGTCCGGGTCTACGGCTCAGTTTCAAGGACGCTGGATGACACGTTGGGGGTGGCAAATCGGGGTTCAGGCGGCGCTCGCCGCGTTGCTCAAGGCCCGGCGGCTGCGATGGCGCCGGTCAGCGTCGCCAGCATGGACTTGTGCGGATAGCTTGCTGGCAGCGACAGGCGGATGCGGGTTTTCATTTCCTCGACGCGGACGGCGATTTTGACGAACGCCAGCCTCAACGTCGCGAACGTCGCGCCGCGCCATCGCGAGCGTTTCGGCGCCACTGAGCGCAGTCCATGCAGCAGCCAGTAGGCGCCGATGTGCAGGAACAGCCGGAACTGGTTGGCCTGCCAGCGATGACATGCGGTCTTGTCGGCCCGCGTGTGTGCCTTGAAGTCCTTGATCAGGTTTTCCGCCGCGCCACGCGCGCAGTAGACGCGTTCGTACAGATGTTTGCCGCGGCCTTCCAGGTTGGTGAGGATGAACCGGGCGTCGGTGCCGTTGGCGGTGGCCTCGACACGGGCGATCACCTTGCGCGATCGTGTCCAGGATTTGGCCCGGTAAGCGACCTGATGGAACCGGCGCACGCGCGGCTCATTCGGTCGGCGGCGGAAGCGGCACCGTTCGGCCCAGGGCTGCGACATCGCCTTCAGCTTCTCGTTGACCGCAAAGCCCAGGATATAGTCGCAGCCGAGCGCTTCCAGCGTTTCGATAACGGCGCCGTTGCCATACTGACTGTCGCCGCGCACCAGGATTTTCGTGTTCGGGAAGGCACGGCGGATGCGCCCAACCACATGGCGCACGATGGCTGCGATCTCTGCACCCGACGGTGACTTGCCCGGACGCAGGATCGCGGTGACCGGCTTGCCGGTGAGGCCGTCGAAAATGACGATCGGTTGAAAGCAGTGCGTTTTGTAGTGCGCGTTGAACAGGCTCAGTTGCTGCTGTCCGTGAACCGGGTCGCAGGTCTCATCGATATCCAGGATGATGAGCCCGGGAGCGCGCCTGAAGCTGCCGGTGAACACATCGATGAGCCGCAATCCGATGCGCGCCAGCGTGCGCCAGTCCGGTGTGTTCTCCAGCCGCGAGAGTGTCGGCTGGCTCATCAGCTCGGCGCCGCTCTCGGGCAAGCGGCCGCAGGCGATTTTCATCGCAGGGTCGGTCCTCAGCGTGTCGAGATCGTCGCAATCCTCATAACCGCACGCGATCGCGATCATGCGAGCCGTCACCATCTCGGCGTGCGTATGGCGGACGCGGGCGGTGTCACGTCCGTCGATGATCGGGGTGGCGATCGCTTCGGCCAGGTGCAGGCGCCGGGCGATCTCGCGCAGGACGATCGCGCCGCCGTCCGACGACATCCGACCGCCGTCGAACTGAGCTGTGAGTGGCGTGCAATGAACCGGCGACAAGCCGGGCAACTCAGGTGTAGCGTGCATGGCGATGGGCTGGTTGCGTGAGGTAGGTTGTGGCACCTAAGCCTTACGCCAGATCAACACGTTGGTCGCCACCCATCACCCATTTCTCCCAGCCATCGTGAATAAATCAGGCTAGAAACCCTGGCTGGCAATCCAGGCTCTCATCTGGGCGCGACAGCCATTTGCGTGCAGAACGCGCAGCGTCTCGTCGGTTGGTGGAAGCTGGCTAAGTGGCACGAGAGTTACCTGCCGAATGGGTGCCCCCGAAAGACCGACGAAGTAAGCCCCTGCCTTGGCCTCCAAACCATCAGGCCACGAAACTGAAACCGCACCAGTCGCAAACTCCGCCTTTGCACGCTTCCCACTTTCCATCTCTGCCACCGAGACATCCTGCATGCGGCCTGCCCTGCCCCGCCGCAGTTCGAGCTTTGCCCCTTTTTCGATGCAAACGCTCCCCTCTGCCTCTACGGGAACGCGGCGCCATGAAAAGGCTGAGTTCCGCGCGACAACACGCTCCTGCTTATGGTGTGATCTCGGTTTTTGGGGAGCAACCGACCTTGCGGCGCCGACAGAAGACTCAATGGGTTTCTTTTGCTGGGTTGCCAGACGTTTTACGTCATTCCACAAACCCTGGTCGGCCGCTTCTCCTACACCCGCCAGACTTGAAACCTTGACTTGCATCGGGCCATTGAATGCCTGTGTGCGTCCCGATGGCAGCATGACACGCACACGCTGTCCGGCCGGCAAATCAATCGTGTTGCCGTCACCGAGCACGGTGCCCGCCTTGAGACCAGGCATGCTGGAACCAATAATAATTACGTCCGCGCTGGCCTGCGGCACCGACATAACCGCAAAAGCCAGGACCACAGCCGGCACAACAAGGTTATGACTTGAGATTCCAAATCGACGAATGCGTTTCAACATGCCAATCCCTCTCATTTGGACCCGAATACCGTGCTGGCTTACTCGTAGAGCTATCAGCAGCGCAAACAGTCCACCTCATGCGCGCACCACGTAGGTTCGGATGAAACGCGCGACCATTGCCGCAGCCACGAGGGTCGCCACCAACACTGCAATTGGAACTATTGCACGGAATTGCCAGAGCACCAGCAGGCTCAAACCCACCATCGCTAGCGTGCCCGCACCAATCAATAGCGTCACAACAAGTTTCCGCCGGGCGGCGAACCAACCAATAAGAACACCGAATAAAGCTGCTAATGCGCCAAGTACGGCGATGCTATGTTGATTGAGTTCGTCCAGTGTACGCCCATCCAGCACCCCCGCAAGAATTTGCGCATGAATTGCAACTCCAAGCATGTCGCCGCCCTCGACGACTGAAAGTGGTGTTGGGTGGCGGTCCCTGTCCAGCAGGTCAACACCGACAAGAACGATCCGACCGTGTATCTGGTTTTCCAGGGCCATAGACAACACCCCGTCAGGTTTTTTTGCAGCAGCCAGTATGGCATCAGCATCAAGGGTTAGAAATGTTTCGCCGTCTGGCGGAGAGCGAACCCAAGGGATACGGCGGTTATCAGGGACGCGCTCCACCCCGGCGCTACGAGCCAGCGCTTCTGCAAAGCTCATCTTGAATATTGAACCTGGTGCTGGAGCTGCGCGGCTGCGTATGACGTGTGTCAGCGCCGCCTCCCTCACATCGTAACGGAGATTGAAGAAGCCCTTTGGCCGGCCAGTTCGCGTTAGAAAATTGTCTTGCCAAATTCTTCTTCGCGCACTCAGTGGCGTCCGTTCGTCCGCGCCACCCAGCACTAGTGCCGCCCGCGTGAGTTTGAACCGCATGAGCAAGGCGGTATCCTTTTCTGGCTCGGTCGCCTGATCGAATAAAATATCCAATCCGATAGAACGAGCGCCCAGGTCATCCAGCGATTTCACAAGACGTGCGATGAGATCCCGATCAACAGGGGTGATGTAGGGCAGCGCAGCCAGGGTTTCGTCGGTAATCAGCACCAAGGCAATTTTCGGATGCGGTTTATCTGGCCGCTCTGCCAGCAACGCCACCTGGATGTCGTGAGAAAACTCAAGCAGCTGTACGATCTGGTGCGGCATCCAGCCCGGCGACAGAACTCGCATGGCCCAGTCATGGGGCAATCGGGGAAGTCCAAGGCCTGCAGCGACCGTCAGCACACCAGCAATTAACACGCCCAACCAGCGCGCTGTGGGCGAGCCGTGACGGAACAAACCTTGATCGCTCGGCTTGGCGCTACAGTCCGCACCGTCCATTTCATCGCCACTGTGCATTCCAGCGCATCCCCCCCCGGATGAACGCTCGTCAAATTTTAATCATTTTATCTCTGTGCCTTGTGGCGACCACTGGTCAACTGCAGCCCCCAGGACGAGCCCTACCTTACGCAGTTCGGCAGGAGTGCCCAAATTTTAGACCCCATTCAATTTTATTGGCCTGTGCGTTAGTGTAACATTCAAATGACCTCAATACGCTGCCTACAAGAGCAGCAAACATCCTAACAACAGGGAGATGGCAAGCCCTACTGACAATCAGACGTGTCCCTATAAGGCCCTCGGCGCGCGGGCGCCAGATAATGCGTGTGAGCAGGGAACGTGCCTGTGGGCTTTAACATTTACCAAATCTTGCTGACGGCACGCATTTTGGCATGCCAGATCGCTCCCAGGCGGCCTAATGTGGGAGTTAGATCATAGCCGGTGTGGACGGTCGTGCCCTGTGCAGCAAATCGAAACCAACGGCCCGAAGGAGCTTGGGCAATGAATTCCACCTCGCTCGACCAGTTGCGCACGTCCCAGCCGGGACGCGCGGGACAGGACGAAAAAATGGACCAGATCCGCGACCTGCTCGTAGGAGACCTCGTGCGCCAGACCGACCACCGTCTGGCGGCCATAGAAGCACGTCTCGACGAACTGGAACAAAGTATTGGCAGCCGGCTCACTGCCTTGCATGCCCGGCTTGAGGCGATGGCCGGTGAAGCAGACGCCGGTCAGCGCAATGCGTTCGACGAACTTGCCAGAAATGTGCTCGCCCTAGGTGAGCAAATCCAGAAGATCTCGCGGGGCTAACCCCCAAGAAAACAACGCAACCATGCAAATGGACCACCACATAAACGACACCGGGAGATTGGGCTGATGTCTGCCGACGCCTCGTCTCAGGGCGTATCGAAACTCAAAGAATTGCTGTTTGACGGTGAGGCTGAGCACCTCGCCGACTTGGCGCGCAGGCTTGATGCCATTGGCAACAGTCAGGAAGAGCTGCGCGCGGCACTGACGGAACGCCGGGCCTATGAAGAAGGCGCGCGCGCTGAACTCGCCAGGAGGCTGGACGCCGTCCATGATCGGGTCGGTTCGGACGAACGTTTTTCAAGTTCGGTTGCTACTGTACTGGACTCTGCTCTTGTACGTGCGGAGCGCGACAATCATGGCGCACTGCGGGCTGCTCTGGCGCCTGTCATGGTGCCCACCGTCAAGACAGAAATCATAAACAGCAAAGATTCGCTGGTGGAAGCGCTCTATCCAATGACGGGCCGAATGGTGAAGGCCTACGTCAGAAGTGCAATGAAGGACCTGATCAACCAGGTCAACCGAAGGCTTGAAAGCAATGCCTTGATGTTGCGGATCAAGAGCCTTACGACCGGCCGCTCAATGGCCGAACTGGCGCTTGCTGAAAGCCAACGCATCGAAGTTGAGGAATTGCTGTTGATCCGTCGCGGCACAGGCGAACTTATTGCCCGTTGGCCGGAAAAGCCTGGACCCGACAATCACGACCATGTTCTTGGAGGCGTGCTGACCGCGATCAACTCTTTTGCCACCGAGGCGCTTCAGAGCAAAGAAAGTGCATTGCGCCAGATCGACCTTGGCGAATCCCAGGTCTACCTGCGCGGTTCACCCAACCACCTGCTTGCGGCAAAATGCAAGGGCACAGCGGGTGCTTCGATCGAACAGATCATAGACGATGAATTCCTCAGGACGGTCGGTGAGTTGCATGGCGGCGACGAACGTGTGTCCAAGGTCGCAAATTCGGGGTTGGGTACACTCGGTTCAAAGCTCGACCAGCGCATTTCGCAACAATACGAACTGTTCGATCGTCCAGCCCTGGGCATCAGTCCAGCAACCCTGCTCGTGGCGCTGATCGGTTTGCCTCTTCTGGCATGGTTTGCCTGGTCCACCTACACGACCTACGAGACCAACCGGGTTCGCGAAACCGCCAGGAATATCATCGCAACGAGTTCGGAGATTGCCGGCTATCCAACGACGATTACCGTTGGACCACGCGGACGCGAATTGACCATTTCCGGGCTGGCGCCAAACACTGACGCGGCCCAGACCGTGCTCAGCCGGCTTGGCAGCGCGTTGCCGGAAACGGCAATCGAAAGCCACATCTCAGTGGTGCCCCAAGGCACACGCGACACAACGAAAGATATCGTGGAGTTGCGCGAACGCATCGCAAAACTCAACCGTGAGATCCCCCGCCGCGCGGCCTTGCGCGCACTGTTCAATGCGGATCGCGCCTTTGCCGACGCCGCTATCCACCTGGACCGGCTCGCCGCACTCGCCGCCACCAGTGAAAATGCAACCACGCGCCGTCTTCTCGCGACCAGCAGTGAAATCGACGCCCCCTTGAAAGACGCGACGGAAGCGATCTCCAGTGCCCGGGCGGCAATGCGATTTGCGTTGCCCGGCGAGGCCGAGCGCGAGAAGATCGCCGAGAGCCTCGCCCAGCGGGCCAGTGACTTGGAACGCGCGATCGACAAGCTCGCGCAGCAATCTGCCTTGGTGGGGGTTACATCCAAACCTGCCGCAGACTCCAGCGACGTGGCGGCCGGAGATAACGCGCAACCTGGTTACGTAATCGGTGCAGAGCGTCTTGATCTGCTGGCCCAACGCCTGCAACTCATAACCGTTGCACTGGTTCAAGCTGAACTCACCCGCGCATCAATACCCAAGATCACAACCGAAGCAAAACAGGCACCTGAACTCGTATCGCCTGCTATCGCTCAAAATCAATCCTCCGCCCGACAGCAGCTGCGGGACTTTGTCGAGGACAATGCTGTATTCTTTGCCGAGCAGATCGAATACCGCAACGAGAGCCAGGCGAACGCAACGATCGACGGCCTGGCAAAGCTCATTCGCGAAACTGGCGCCTTTGTGCGCATTGTCGGCTATACCGATGAGCGCGGCTCCTCGACACGGAACTCCACACTTTCCGAGCGCCGCGCTGAGCGCGTACGCGCGGCCCTGATTTCGCGTGGTGTCCCGCCTGACAATCTCGTCGCAATCGGCCGAATTTCACAATTCGATATTTCACCGGCGACCGGTTCAGGCAGCCCCAACCGTCGCGTCGAATTCGAAATCGGCTTCAAAGGCGAAGTTGGACCATGACCGCGCGCAAACTCATGTTGCTCGGCGAGATCGGTGTAGGAAAGTCCTCCATTGTCAAACGACTGGTATTCGACCGGTTCGATACGGACTACAAACCCACACTCGGCGTGGACGTCTACCGCTATGAGGTGCCAGCAGCAGACGGGCGCGACCCATTGACGTTCATCATTTGGGACACCGATGGCAATTTCGGGGATGCCATGTTCCGGCACGTCTACATGAAGGAAGCCTCTGCCGCCTTCATCATCGGCGATGTTACACGGCGGGCAACGCTCGACACCATGCTGTCGCTTTCAAACGGATTTCATGAACACTTTCCTGGCCGCTATCTAGGGCTGATCGTCAACAAGATGGATCTGGTGGAAGGTGAGCGTGTTCCGTTACCCGGCGTTCTGGCCGAGGGACATCCCGACACCTTTCATACCAGCGCACTGAACGGAGAGAACGTATCGCTGGCTTTTCACGCCGCCGCAGCAGCGATACTGAGGCGAGGGATTTGAAGAGCAACGACGACACAGATCACGTCGACGCGAAGGGCCCAAAGGCGCTCGAACCCAGCCCGTTGCTTTCCGGCGCCCGAATTTTTGCTGAACGCGGGGTCTACTCGCTCGTGTGGATTGATGAAGACCTTTTCGTCACCGCGCGCTACGGACGGCTGGCAACATTCATAGACGTTGGAGATGCTCTTCTCGACGTCTGTCTGCCGTTGATTGGGCTGGACGAGGAAATCAGGGCTTTGAAGGCAAGCCCCGGCCGCGTCATAGAGCTTCCAGCAGTGCTGAT
>JBKEAX010000634.1:0-2532 GCA_047972825.1 Hyphomicrobiaceae bacterium
ACGTGCCGATAAAGCAGCTGCGCTATTCAGGCCTTGTGCGCGAACGTGGCGGTGTTGGCTATTATCCGACTTCGGGGATTCCATTCGTGCATCTTGATACCGGTCGCGTCCGGCACTGGCCTCGAATGCCGCGCTATGAACTTGCTCTGCTCTTCCCAAAGGGAAACACCAAGCACGTGCCCGCCGATGGACGCCGCCTCACGAGTGCTGACTACCGAATGGCCCGCACACAGCACAAGGGGCTCGCCCAGCAGGTAGCCGCATTCTTCAACATACGCAGCGGCAAAACAACAAGGACAACACTTGTTGCCGATGCTGGCGCAGCAGCACCCAATTCCGCACCACCGCCAGCCTTGCGCCCCGACAGAACAATGACGCCAGCCGCACGTCAGCAGGTCGCCTCTCTTTATGCACCTCCAGCAGCTGGGCCGAACCTGTTGCAAGCACCCCGCCCTGCGCTGCGTCCTACTCAACCAGCATCAACCGCCGAGGCTCCGCCAACCGCCAAGCCCAGCAAGGAAATTTCGCCTAACGATCGTTCGCGCCTTGCATCCTTGTTCAGCTTCGCATCATTCGCACCCTCCCCCCGTCTTATCGGACCACCCAAGCCTGCTCAGCGGGCAAACCTACCCGCACCCTCTGAAAGCCTGACAGGGCGCCCCCTGCCCGCTCCAAAAGCAGCTGGCAGACCAGCTTCACCGCCGCCGCAGCAGCGCGTGGCAGCCATCGATCGCCGAACATTGGATAATGCAGGCGGGCCCCCGCGCAGCATTTCAGATATTGAACGTGCAGGCTGGTCCAACGGCTGGGTGAGCGCACCGGCATTCGATGAAGAGCATCCAGACGAAATTTCCTACCGGCCATTCCCAGTCGCACCGATGTTGACCGATAGCCCTTCACCCGACGACCCTGTGCTGATCACACTGAAGCATCCCGACGTTAGTGAAACGCTTGCAATGTTGGGGCAGGACGATGATCAACTGCCATTGCGCATGCGTCCCGGCCCACAGGTTGTCGCCATGATGTGGGCGCAGCAGTTCAAGGGAAGCGCCGTTGATTTATCGGAGTTGCTCAGCCACGACAGAGAAACGGCATCTGATACGCTTTCACGGCGAACCACGCAGGCCAGTGAACGATGAACAATGTGGCACGTGAGCGGGCCGCCGGGCCGTTGCGCATGCGCAGCTCAAATAACCAGGCCGCAGTACCAATCCCGCTCGCGTTCACTTTTCACGGAATCGCGAACGCGCCCCATTTTCTTGTATTTCTCGCTGTGTTCTTCACGCCGAACCGCGCACACTTCGGCTGAACATGCTCTTGTCGCTGGAGCATGTTCTTCACGCCGAACCGCTTACACTTCGGCTGAACATGCTCTAACCTGACCGGGCTCTCAACCTGCGAGGCACTTTCTTCGCCGCCTTCCCGGCAGCAGCCAAGCCTGTCTGTTTGTGTTTGTGCAAAAGCGGACGGGCCTCAACAAGCAGGCGACCCAACTCCTGGAAATCCGCCTGACGTGGGCTTGTTCGCCGCCAGGCAAGGCCAATCTTTCTGAAAGGCTCAGGCTCCACAAATGGCACCAGGTCAAGCGCCCGCCCGCGCATTTCAATTGGCAGACAGATCTCTGGCAAAAGCGTGATGCCGTAGCCCGCTGCGACCATTTCCACGATGGTGGACAAGCTCGACGCCCCGAAGGTGTTGATGGATTCCACCTGGTTGAGACTACAGTACGAAAGCGCTTGGTCGCGCAGGCAATGCCCTTCCTCCAGCAGCAGCAGCCGTTCGCCCGAGATCATCTCCTTGTCAGCGCGCACGCCACCTGACAGCTTTTTTTGCTTGGGCAGCGCCAACACGAACCGGTCTGCAAAAAGCTCCAGCGTTTCTATATCGGCATGCTCGACCGGTAGTGCCAAAAGCATGACATCGATTTTGCCGGCAACGAGTTCGTCAATCAGGTTTGCCGTCTGTGTTTCGCGAACGTGCAGCTCAAGCTCAGGATATTTTTTGCGAACAAGCGGCAGAAGCGGAGGCAGGAGATAAGGTGCAATCGACGGGATCACGCCGAGTTTCAACGACCCCGCAAGCACCCTGTCGCAGTGTTGCGCAAACTCTATCAAGGACCGCACGTCGCCCAGGATTCGCGAGGCTCGTTCCGCAATTTCCCGGCCCTTGTCCGTCAATTGCACACCGCTACGGGTCCGCTCGACGAGTTCCACGCCGAGGCTCTGTTCAAGTTCACGAATTTGCATGGAAAGTGCTGGCTGTGTCACGGCACAGCTCTCGGCAGCCCGGCCGAAGTGCTGCACCCGCGCAAGTGCATCAAAATAGCGAAGTTGTTTCAGCGTCACATACGCCACGGTTTGCCCCTGGGATCAGGCATTGCACGGGCCTGCCTGGGGCCGTCGTGAAGGCCCAGGCCTCACAAAAACGTTGGCCAAGCGGCAGGCAAGACTTGCACAACCTCAGCCAGGTTCCAGCAATCTCATGTCACATAAGGTCAACGGACCGTATCAAACCAACGTGAATAATGCATGC
>JBKEAX010000014.1:0-8722 GCA_047972825.1 Hyphomicrobiaceae bacterium
TAAGCCAAAAGCTGTCTCCGCCAAGCCCATTCATATGTGGATAGACGACAGCAATCGTGGAGGCGGCTGCGATCATTGCTTCGATGGCGTTGCCACCGTCCTTGAGGACAGACAGCCCGGCCTCCGCAGCCAGGTGATGTGGTGCCACCACCATTCCCTTGTAACTTCTCTTGGTATGCAACATGGTCATCTTTCGGCTTTTCTTGACGTAATAATTTTATTACTTATGAGCGGCGCTGTTCGTCAAGCGTTTCAGGCAAGAGCATGTTTAGCTGAAGTGTGGCACGGTTCAGCGTGAAAAACATGCGCCAAAGGCAAGAGCATGGTCTAGCTGAAGTGTAGAGCGGAAGAGCCGTGAAAAACACAGTGGGTGGCGTGAGACGAATTCCGGATAAGGTGCTAGCAGGATAGGCAGGCCATGGGGCGTTCTTCGGTGGGGCTGAAACCTTCTCCTTCGGCAACAAAACGCAAGCAGGTTCGCGATCCCGTCAAGACCAGACAGAAGATACTTCAAGCGGCCGTAAGTGAATTTCAAAAGCACGGCTACAGCGGTGCCCGCGTGGAACGGATTGCGGTGAAAAGCAAATCCAACATGCGGATGATCTACCACTACTTCGGTGACAAGGAAGGCCTGTATCTGGCTGTTCTCGAAGCTGCGTACCTACGAATTCGGGAACAAGAACGCTCGCTGGATCTTTCTGATGTTTTGCCGGATGAAGGCATGCGTGCGCTCATCCGATTTACGTTTGATTTCTTTGCCAAGAACCAAGACGTGCTCGCACTCATCAATGGCGAGAACATGCTTCGCGCGCGGTATCTACGCAAGCTGCCCAACGTACGTGCGATGACAGTGCCATTGATCGATTCTATCAGCGACATGCTTGATCGCGGTGAAAAACGTAAAGTTTTTCGAAGCAATCTAGATCCTGTACAAATCTATGTATCGATCGTTGCGCTCAGTCAGCTTCACCTACTCAATCGTCATACCCTTTCGGTGATCTTCGATGCCGATCTTTCCTCTGAAGACTGGCTGGGTGAAAGACGAGAGCATGTTGAAAATCTGATTATGAGCTACGTAGCGGCGTAAGCTTGCACGATGAACATACGAAAGGGGTCAGCGCGCGACTAGATCGCGTTCACTTTTCACGGAATCGCGAACGCACTCTATTTTCTTTTAGTTTTAGCATGTTCTTCACGCCGAACCGCGTACACTTCGACTGAACATGCTCTATATCGCGGCAGCCTACAACTTCGCCCGGCGGATCAAGACCCCTAGCGTCCTGACACCCTACGAAGACATCTGCAGTGTCTGGGCTCGGAATCGACTTGCTTTTACTCAGACCCAACGCTTTCGGCGGTGATAGGTCTTCCTGTCGCGAAAGTTCTGACGGCCTTCCGACGACAGCCCCAGGTAGAATTCCTTTACGTCCTTGTTTTCCGCAAGTGCCTTTGCCGGACCGTCCAGCATGACGCGGCCACTTTCGAGGATATAGCCGTAGTCAGCGTATTTAAGTGCTGCGTTGGTGTTCTGCTCTGCCAGCAGGATGGTGACGTTTTCCTTCTGGTTCAGGTCGCGAACGATCTCGAATATCTCGGCAATAATTTGCGGTGCAAGTCCCATCGACGGCTCGTCGAGAAGGAGCATGTTCGGCTTCGCCATCATCGCCCGGCCTATGGCTACCATCTGCTGTTCTCCGCCCGAGGTGTAGCCTGCAAGGCTGGTACGGCGTACTTTCAGCCGGGGGAAATAGGCATAGATTCGTTCGATCTCATTTCGCAATTGTGCGCTGCTGATGGATCGGGCGTAGGCGCCGGTGATCAGGTTTTCCTCGACGGTCAGGTGGCCGAAGCAGCGCCTGCCCTCCATGACCTGAACGAGGCCCATGCCAACCAGATCGCCTGGAGTGAGATTGTCCGTACGGCGTCCCCGAAACTCAATCGATCCCTTTGTTACAGCACCGCGTTCGGCGGCAAGCAGCGTGGAGATTGATTTGAGCGTTGTACTCTTGCCTGCGCCATTGCCGCCGAGCAACGCGACGATCTTGCCTTCTGGAACTTCCAGGGAAACGCCACGCAGCACGAGGATCACAGAGTTATAAATGACTTCAATGTTCTTTACGGCGAGTGCTGGACCCGCGACAGCGTGTTCCGGTCTGGCGTCTGGCTTTGCCGCAGCTTCAACTGAAATGTTCATATTGGCATTCCTAAAACCGGATTTTTTGATGAGAGGCGGGGGAGTTTCCCCCGCCTTGCAAAACGTGGTGTGAATAGCGGTACCTATTCAGGGCAATCGCGGAGCGTCACCTTGTTTTCTTGTGCGTATTTCGCCGCGGAATCTTCTATTAGCTTGCGAATGAGCTTGGGATCGGGTGCCCCCAACCAGTCCTGGCTAACGATCTGGAACTTCGCTCCATCCCATTGCATCATGTGGAACTTGCCAGCGCCTTCGTGGTCGCGGCAGGTGAGCTTGTAGGGCGGCAGCATGCCATCAATGCCGAGTTCCTTGCGTTTCTCCTCGCTCGTGTAGTCAAGCGCTTCATAGCCATCGCGGAACTCCGCACCATTGATTGGCTTGCCGACCTTGTTGTGTATCGTCTGGGCGTTCTTCATTGCCTCGACGAAGTTTACAGCAGCAAGAACGCCGCGGTTGTAATAGATCGTGCCGACGCGGTCCGGATTCTGCATGTTTCCTTTGCCAGGATTGTCCTTGTAAAGGAGCTTTTCCATGTCAGCGATTAGAGGGAATTGCTTGCCTGGCAGGTACATTGCGACAACGAGAGTATCTTTCGCCTGTGCGCCACCGGCGATCATGTCTTCCTCGGCACCGCCGAAGGTCACGAATATGATCTTGTTGCGCGGGAAGCCATTGCGCGCTGCGGTGGTAATGGCTGTTCCGCTCATGCCGGCACCTGCGCCCCAGAACGTGACCCAATCGGCTCTCGCCTGGCGTATCTGCAACCATTGCGACTGTTGTTCGAGGCCAGGTGGCGCGATCGGGATCTCGATCAGTGTGAAACCCCATTCTTTCGCTATCTGGCGCATGGCCGGCAGCGGCTCCCGGCCATAGGCGGTGTCGATGTGAAGGTGCACGATCTTTTTGCCCTTCATCTTGTCGATTCCGCCTTCCTGCTGTTGGATGAAGTTGAGCTTCATCGCGATCTGTGACCAGTAATTGCTGTGTGCTCCAAAGACCCACGGCCAAACCCGACCATCGGCAGCGTCCGTGCGGCCGTAGCCGGCTTGTGCGAGCACCACGTTGTCGGCTGCGACGCGGCCGATTACCGAATAGGCAAGCGGTGTACCGTAGGGATCCCAGACGAGCATTTTCTGACCCTTGGCGTTGGTCATCAGCCGCTGGTAGCATTCAACGTTGCGCGCGGCGTTGTACTCCGTCTCGCACTCATCATAGACGAGCTTCACGCCGTTTACGCCGCCATGCTTCATGTTGACGTAGTTGAAATAATCAATCATCCCGCCATAGATGCCGGTCCCTTGTGCGTTATATGGACCAACACGTGTGCTTGGCACCGCGAAGTACTGCTCTGCTTCTTGTGCAAATACTGGTGTGGTTGCCGCAACGGCTGCCACGAGTACACCCGTTGCGAGGCCCGGAATGACTCGGCGAATTAACGTGTCGATCTGCATTTCGTTTCCTCCGTTGTTGCGATTCTGTAGACGTTTGCCGTCTCTTTTTTTTTGTTGGCACCATTTCCACTTCGTTCAATGCTTGAAGGGCCAGAGGCGCATCCGCTCTTTGGTGAGTTGCCAGAGTCGCGCAAGGCCGAGGGGTTCGAAGATCAAGAACATGATGATCATTGATCCGAACACAATCTGCTCGACTGCGGAGATAACCGTGGCATCCACGGCATTTCCGAAAAGCCCATGAAACAGTACGTTCAGGAAGATCGGCATGAGCAGGATGAATCCTGCTCCCATGAATGATCCCATGATCGTTCCCAAGCCGCCGATGATGACCATGAACAAGATGCGGAACGACAGCTCGATGGTGAATGCAGAAGGCTCGACGGTCTGCAGGTAGGCGAAGGCGAACAGCGCGCCGCCGACACCGCAGTAGAACGAACTGATCGCAAAGGCCTGAAGCTTGGTCCTCAAAAGCGATAGGCCGTTGACCTCAGCAGCAACGTCCATGTCGCGCACGGCCATCCAGCCTCGCCCGACACTTCCGCGCGCCATGTTCTTTGCCAATAGCGTGAGGACAGCGACGATACCCAGCACCACCCAGTATTTTCCCTGAGGTGTTGTGAATTCGTGGCCGAAGATAACGATCTTCTGCGCGGTGATAACACCGGCCGGGTCGTAGTTCTTGAACCAACCAAACTTGTCGAGCGCCCAGACGATGAAGAACTGTGAAGCCAGGGTTGCGACAGCGAGATACAGGCCGCGAATTCGCAGGCTGGGAAGGCCGAATACGATGCCGACAAGCGCGGCGCATACGCCTGATAAAATAACGGCGACAATGAAAGGTATTCCGTCGATACGAAGAATGAAGTTGTAGCAAGCGAATGCGCCGACAGCCATGAAGCCAGCCGATCCGAGCGAAAGCTGGCCTGCGTAACCCATCAGGATGTTCTGACCCAACGCGACCAGCGAAAGTATCAACCATGGGATCAGGATTGCGCTGAGCCAATAGTTATTGGCGACAAGTGGGACGAGGGCTGCCGCCACAAGCAGAGCCGCTATACCAATGCGATCTTCAACAAGCGGGAGCAGTTGCGAATCCTGCGCATAGCTCGTGTGGAACTGTCCCGTTTCTCTATAGAACATAATTCAGATCTCCACATTCCCTGCGTCAGACGCGCCGGATGATTTTTTCGCCGAATAGACCTTCGGGGCGGATCAGAAGGAATACGACGGCAAGCACATAGGGGAACCAGACCTCGATGCCGCCACCGACGTACTGGCCCAGATAGACTTCAACGAGTTTTTCGGATGCGCCCACCAGAAGTCCGGCAACAATGACGCCTGGGATCGAAGTGAAGCCGCCGATGATGAGAACCGGGAGAGCCTTGAGTGCTACCCACACCAGCGCAAACTGCACACCTGATCGTGCGCCCCACAGCATGCCTGCAACAAGAGCCACAACACCGGCAGTAGCCCAGACCATCATCCAGATTTGTTTCAAGGGAATGCCGATCGAGAGTGCGGCGGTGTGGTCATCTGCTACTGCACGCAGGCCGCGGCCAATTTTGGTTTTTGAAAACACCAACGCCAGGATCGTGACCATGATCGCGGCGACGATGCCAGCAGTGATGTCGAGCTGGCTCACCAGCATGCCCGTGCTATCCATCAACCAGCCTATAGGTTCGTCACGGATGCCCAGGTCGAGGTTTCGTACATCGACGCCCCAGGCCAGCTGCGCAATGCCTTCGATTACGAAGGCCAGGCCGATTGTCGCCATAAGCAGTGTTTCTTCATTCTGGCTGACGAGTGGCCGCAGCACAAACCGCTCGGTGGCCATGCCCACCAGCACCATCATGCCTATGGTGACGGGCAGTGCACCCCAGAAGGGCAGGCCTAGTTCCATGAAGCCGACAAACGACAAGACGGCCAGAAAGACCATCGAACCTTGTGCAAAGTTGAAGACAGAGGATGCCTTGTAGATCAGTACGAAGCCGAGCGCGACGAGCGAATACATGATGCCCGATAGCAGGCCGCCCAGAAGAACTTCGAAAAAGAATGTGTCGAACATGGCGGTTCCTCAGTGAGCGACGCCGAGATAGGCATCGATGACATCGCGGTTGGAGCGCACTTCGTCGGGCGTTCCGTCTCCGATCTTCTTGCCGTAGTCGAGCACGACCACACGGTCGGATATGTCCATCACGACACCCATGTCATGCTCGATAAGAACGACGGTGGTTCCGTAGTGATCGTTGACGTCGAGGATGAAGCGGCTCATGTCCTGCTTCTCCTCGATGTTCATGCCGGCCATCGGTTCGTCGAGCAGAAGGATTTTCGGTTGGGCGGCCAGAGCACGCCCAAGTTCCACCCGCTTCTGCAGTCCGTAAGGCAATCGTGAAACCGGCGTCTTGCGGATGTGTTCGATCTGGAGGAACTCAATGATTTCCTCAGCCACTTCCCGGTTTTTTGTTTCTTCCCGCCTCGCACTCGGCAACTGGAAGGCAACCTCCAGGAAATTTGCTTTCGAGTGGATGATCCTGCCAGCCATGATGTTGTCGAGTACCGACATGCCCTTGAACAAGGCAATGTTCTGGAACGTTCGTGCAATACCCAGATGGGCGGCACGCGTTGGGCTGATTTCGGTTAGGATCTTGCCTCGATGCACAATCGTCCCTTCCTGCGGGCGATAGATGCCGTTGATCACATTCAACATCGAGCTCTTGCCTGCACCGTTCGGACCGATGATGGCACGGATCTCATGGTCTCGAATGTCGAAGGAAATATTGGTCAGCGCTTTAACGCCACCGAAGTGCAGCGAGATATTCTTCAGCTCAATAACAGGGCCTCCTATCGGGAAAGCACGCTCTGCAATCGGCTCGTGTACTGCCTTCATGTCCATCAGCCGACCCTCCCAGAAATTCCATGCGCCGCGGAAGTGACATCGGCATCACGAATTTTGAGTCCAGTGGACAGCCCTTCAAGCTCATCGTCAGCGCCAAAGTCGAACTGTACTTCCGATTGGCCTTCGTACATGGCGTCGATAATCGGCTTGAAGCGCTCTGTAATTGGTTTGCGACGGAGCTTGCCCGTTCGGGTCAGTAACCCGTCATCGGCATCCAGCTCTTTGTGCAAAATGGCGAACCGGTGGATTTGAGAGTGCGCGCGCTCGGGATCTTTCGCGAGTTCCGCATTCACCTTCGCGATGCACTCGGCAACAAGACCATAGGTTTCTTCGCGTGACACAAGATCTGCGCGCCCCGTATAGGACATTGCTTGACGATCAGCCCAGGCGCTGACTGCACTCATATCGATATCGACCAACGCGCAAACCATTTCACGTCCATCACCGACGACGACAGTCTCCATGATGTATGGGAAGAACTTGAGTTTGTTCTCGATCCTGGCTGGGGCCAGCTTGGCGCCGTCCTTGAGAACGCCAACGTTGGCCAGTCGATCGATGATGCGTAGTTGTCCATCATCGTCGAGGTAGCCGGCATCACCGGTACGAAACCAACCCTCAGCGTCTACCGACGAATTCGTGTTGTGCAGATCGTCATGATACGCGCGGAATAGTCCGGGCGAGCGGACCAGAATTTCGCTCTGTGGGGAAAAACTAAGCTCCACGCCTTCGGTAGGCCGGCCAACGGTGTCGCCACGGACCTCGCCATTGCGCTGCATTGATATGAGAAACCCGGTCTCGGTCGAACCGTAGAGCTGCTTCAGGTTCACTCCAAGCGAGCGGAAGAACATGAGCACGTCCGGGTCGACGACATCACCGGTAGTGAAGGCGACACGAATGTTGCTCATTCCAAGTGCATCGCGAAGGGGTGCGTAGATTAAGAAGTTTGCTATCGAATATGAGATCAGCCCAGCAACCGGCACCGGCTCCCTCGATAGGATTCGAGCGCCAATGCGATCAGCCAAATTCATGCAGCGCCGGTAGAGAACTCCGCTCAGGCCACTTGTATCTTCGGCCTGCAATGAAATTCGCTTGTGAAGAACTTCCAGGACACGAGGTGTTGCCAAGAAATAGGTGGGTCCGATCTCGCGCATGTCGGCAAGCATCGTGTCCGACGATTCCGGGCAACACACGCAATAGCCGACGACGAGAGCCTGCACGTAGCTGAAAAGCCCTTCACCGATCCAGCCCGGCGACAGGTATGCGATAGCAACATCGCTGTCGGTCAATTTCTCTGCCGCGGCGGCCACTCTGGCACGATCGATAAGTGCTCCGTGGGTCAGGATGACGCCCTTGCCAACTCCTGTGCTGCCGGGAGTGAAGTACAAGAATGCCGCGTCCGACCCGCTGCCTTGTGTCAGCTCTTCCTGAAGAGCTTCGCGGTTGTCAGAAGAAAGCTCCCGGCCTTGTTCGGCGAGTGTATCGTAGCTTATGAGCTGGGGCTGCTCATAGTGGCGCATGCCGCGATCGTCGTCATATACGATGCAGGCTATCGTGGGACATGCAGACAAGATGCCTAGCAGCTTGTCGACCTGTTCCTGATTTTCCGCGAAGATGTGCGTTACACCGGCTCGATTGATTGGCTCGACAAGTTCCTTTGCGGTGGCGTCCTGAAACAGGGGGACGGCAATCGCGCCAAGCCATTGTGCAGCACAGATCGCGGCGTAGAGCTGCGGGCGATTGTCTCCCAGAACCGCAACATGATCGCCTCGCTTCAAGCCGCGATCGGAGAGCCCGCCTGCAATGGCAGTTACCTCGCTGGCAAGGTCGCCCCAAGTTGTTGTTCGCCAGATGCCGCGGTTCTTCTCGCGTAGAGCTGGCTTCTGGCCACGTTCGGCGGCGTGTTGAAGTAGCAGCTTGGGAAATGTATTCGGTCGCGCCTTTTCCATATGTTCCAGCCCCAATCCCTCTGAGCCGCCCATGCGCTTTGAAACGCCGGCGGACAAGCCACGACTCAATAAGCTCTCTAGATCGCGTGCACGTTTCACGGAATCGCGCACGCTCTCTAGAGCATCAGGCGATAAATGTGAATCGGGGGATTCCAATTCTCGACGAACAGTGATTCTCATGGATCACCAGAGGGGTGATCTTATGGGAAGAGCAATTTCATCGGACATGCGCCGG
>JBKEAX010000022.1:0-2566 GCA_047972825.1 Hyphomicrobiaceae bacterium
GCGACCGCATTCGCTTGCAGCAGAAGGTGAAGGCCATGTCGGCAGAAGCCAAGGCCTCGGCCGGCGTTCTTGCAGCGTTGCCTCCGTCGGTTGGCATTCTCGTCTTCCTGACTTCGCCCGACTACATCTCATTGCTTTGGACAACGCCTAACGGCCGCATGTTGTTGATGGGGTGTGCGTTCTGGATGTTTTGCGGAATTATGGTGATGCGCAAGATGATCAACTTCAAATTCTGATGCAAAGTGCGCGGCTGAACGCCAGCGCAATTGATGACCATTGTGACCTGGGGAAACTCACATGACTGAAATGGCCGAGTTTATAACACGTCCAGAATTTATCATTACGATTCTGGCCGCCATCTCAGCCTTTGCGACAGTGCTCACAATTGCGCTGCCGTTGCTGGAGCGTGACCGAATGGGGCAGCGCATGAAGGTCATGGCGATCGAACGCGACAAGATGCGAGCCTCACGCCTTGCCGAGATATCGTCCAAGGAAGGCAAGGTTTCCTTGAGGCAGGCGCCCAAGGGTTACATGCAACGGGTCGTGGACATGCTCGACCTCAAGGCACGCTTCGACAACGACGAAGCGAGAAACAGGTTGAAGATGGCTGGCCTGAGAAGTCAATCGCATCTAATCGGCTACATGTTTTTTCGTGTTTCTCTTCCGCTGATTATGTTCGTGTTGACACTCATCTACATGTTCGGCACAGGTTTTGATTATCCGCTGGCGGTCAAAGTTCTGATCGCGCTTGGCGTTGGCTTTGCCGGCTTTTACATGCCCAACCTGTTCCTTGAAAACCGGATGAAAAAGCGGCAGCAGTCAATTCGCCAAGCATTCCCAGATTCACTCGACATGCTGCTTATCTGTGTCCAGTCGGGTATGTCGGTAGAGGCGGCCTTCGCCCGCGTGGCCAAGGAGGCGGGCACCCAATCCATCGAGCTTGCAGAGGAGCTGTCTCTGACGACGGCAGAATTGTCCTACTTGCAAGACCGCCGCATTGCGTTCGAGAACCTGGGCAAGCGTACTGGCATTCCAGGTGTCAAAGCAGTCGCAACGGCGCTTATACAGGCAGAGCGTTACGGTACCCCGGTCGGTCAGGCCTTGCGCGTGATGGCCAAGGAAAACCGTGACATGCGGTTTTCTGAAGCCGAGAAGAAGGCTGCGGCCTTGCCACCAAAGCTGACCGTACCGATGATCATATTTTTCTTGCCTGTACTATTCGTTGTGATCATGGGGCCCGCTGCCATGCAGGTCATGGGCATTAAATAGAATCCCGATGCGCCGCCGTGAACTGCGGCCCGGCGCTCCAATGCATGTCGCGCAAAAGTGTTCAGCGGTTTTGCGATAACGACATGCATAAAACAAAAAGTAGATCGCGTGCACGTTTCCGTGAAAAATTAACGCGATCTAAAGCGTCAGGAGCGAAAATCATAAATCGCGACACGCTTTAAACCGTCAGTATCATCCTCCCGGCGTCAGGCTTCGAGGCATGGATGTTGACGACGAAGCAGCCCCGCCTGTACGCAGGTGGGGCTGCTTCGTATTTGCCACAGATAATCGCGTCACATCGCGTCTCATGACGCAATGCATCAGTTTGTCAGATGTTGGATTAACGCGCGTAATTCAGCTGGCCGAACGGGCTTGTAGAGAATTTCACAATCGCGGTCACGCGCTGACGCAGTAATTTCATCGGCACGGTCAGCGGGTATAATAACTGCTGGTATACGAGCATCCAGGCATGCGCGCAGACGGTCGATCGCCGCCATGCCATATGTGCCAAAATCAAGATGATAATCGGCGAGAATGATTTGTGGACGGTAATCGGCTTCCGCAATAAGCGCTTCAACATCATTAAGAGTTTGGGCGGTGCGCACAGTGCAAGACCACCGCAACAACAATTTCTGCATCGCCTCGACGACATTTGGATCGTTGTCGATCACCAGGACGCGCGTCTCTGCCAGTCCCATGGCTGGAATTGAAATCGGTACAGTTTTTTGTGTTGCAATGCGCGGTATCGTGGCTGCAGTCTCTGGCGCTTCAATGGCAAAACACGTCCCGAACCCAATGCGCGAACACATCGTTATGGGATGCTCCAGTGTCTGCGCCATGCGCGCAACGATTGAAAGGCCCAAGCCAAAACCACCTCGATGGCTGTCAAGCGAGGTGGAACCTCGTTGGAATTCCTCGAATATCCGCTCGCGTTCAATCTCTGGAATGCCCGGCCCAGTGTCCCACACCTCCATACGAATGTTGCCAGCGCGACGACGTGCGGCGAGTAGGATACCGCCTTCGCGAGTGTAGTGCAGAGCATTGGCCAGAAGATTCTGCAAGATGCGACGAAGCATCAAAGGGTCTGAAGTGATTGCTAATCCTTTACAGTGTGCCTTGAGGCGTAGGCCTCTCTCGCCGAGCAGAGGCTGCATATCGAGCACCAGCGAGTCGAAGAGCGGTTCCAGGGCTATCGATTGAAGCCTCGGCCTAATGACTCCAGCCTCCAGCTTCGAGATATCCAGCATCGTCCGCAAAAGCTCTTCGACCGACGATAGAGCATGGTCAACCTGCATGG
>JBKEAX010000027.1:0-4602 GCA_047972825.1 Hyphomicrobiaceae bacterium
CCATTGCGGTGCTGCGCGAGATCGGCGTTGAGACGGGCGGCTCAAACGTACAGTTCGCGGTCAACCCGGATACGGGCCGCCTCGTGGTCATCGAGATGAACCCGCGGGTGTCACGCTCATCTGCTCTGGCATCCAAGGCAACCGGGTTTCCAATTGCCAAGGTCGCGGCGCGACTGGCGGTCGGCTATACGCTGGACGAGCTGGAAAACGATATCACGGGTGGTGCGACGCCAGCTTCGTTCGAACCGAGCATTGATTACGTCGTGACCAAGATTCCGCGCTTCGCCTTCGAGAAGTTCGCAGGCGCCGATCCAACACTGACCACCGCGATGAAATCGGTTGGCGAGGTTATGGCCATCGGCCGGACGTTTGCCGAAAGCCTGCAAAAGGCACTCCGTTCCATGGAAACGGGGTTGACGGGGCTGGACGACATTGAGCTTGAAGGGTTGGGTCAGGGCGACGACAAGAACGTCATTCGCGCGGCCATCTCCCGGCCAGCACCTGACCGTCTGTTGAAGGTAGCACAAGCCCTGCGGTTGGGCGTCGATCACGAGCAGGTGCATGCCTATTGCAAGATCGACCCATGGTTCCTGGCACGGCTTCAAGAGATCATCGACGCGGAAGCCCGCGTCATCGAACATGGTCTGCCTCGTGATACCGTCAACTTGCGGTCCTTGAAGGCGATGGGGTTCTCCGACGCGCGTCTCGCGCATCTTGCATCACGCCGTGGGCCGCCTGTAAGCGAGGCGGACGTCAAATCGCTGCGCGTGCAGCATCTCGTTTATCCCGTTTACAAGCGCATCGACACCTGTGCCGCGGAGTTTGCCGCGCCCACCGCCTACATGTACTCGACCTATGAGACCGGGCTTGCAGGCATGCCGCAATCCGAAGCGGTGCCCTCCAAGCGCGACAAGGTTATCATTCTCGGCGGCGGCCCGAACCGCATCGGACAAGGCATCGAATTTGATTATTGCTGCTGCCATGCATGCTTCGCCCTGACCAAGGCGGGCTACGAAACCATCATGGTCAATTGCAATCCAGAGACCGTGTCGACGGACTACGACACGTCCGATCGGCTGTATTTCGAGCCGCTTACGGCAGAAGACGTCCTTGAGATCATCGCAGCAGAGCAGCAAAGCGGCACGCTGAAAGGCGTGATCGTCCAGTTCGGCGGGCAGACACCGCTGAAGCTCGCGGCGGCCCTTGAGAAATCAGGTGTACCGATACTTGGCACCTCGCCCGATGCCATCGATCTGGCCGAAGACCGCGACCGGTTCAAGGCTCTGATTGACCGGCTCGGCCTCAAGCAACCCAACTCCGGCATTGCTCGCTCGCCCGGCGAAGCGCGTGCCGTGGCTGACGGTGTCGGCTATCCCGTGGTCATCCGTCCATCGTTCGTGTTGGGCGGCCGGGCCATGGAAATCCTTCATGACAGTGCCGAGATCGATCGCTATATCGCGCGCCTTTCAGCGACGCTGGACCGCCCCTCCGAGCTGGTTGTTTCAGATCGCCGGCCGTTGCTGATCGACAGTTACTTGACCGATGCCGTTGAAGTTGACGTCGATGTGTTGTGTGACGGCCAGGACGTGTTTGTCGCGGGCATCATGGAGCACATCGAGGAAGCAGGGATCCATTCTGGAGACAGTGCGTGTTCCTTGCCGCCGCATTCGCTTGACGATGGCCTCATCGCCGAACTGGAACGGCAGGCGCGGGAACTAGCGCAGGCCCTTGAGGTGGTCGGCCTGATGAACGTGCAGTTCGCCATCAAGGACGGCACCGTCTACATCCTCGAAGTCAATCCTCGAGCCTCGCGCACCGTGCCCTTTGTCGCCAAGGTGATCGGTAAACCAGTTGCCTCAATCGCATCACGCATCATGGCGGGGGAAAAGTTGGCCGGTTTCGGTCTGGAGCCGGTGAAGCTTGATCATGTCGCTGTCAAGGAGGCCGTGTTTCCATTCGCCAGATTCCCCGGCGTTGATCCGATCCTAGGGCCGGAAATGCGCTCAACTGGTGAAGTGATGGGTATCGACCGTGACTTCGCGATGGCTTTTGGCAAGGCCCAACTTGGTGCCGGCCAGCCGATGCCGATGTCGGGCACAGTGTTTGTTTCGGTAAAGCACAATGACAAGGAGCGCATCGTTCCAGCCGTCCGCGAGCTTCAGGAAATGGGATACCGCATTATTGCGACGCGCGGCACGGCCCGTCACTTGAACGAAAACGGCGTTCAGTGCGGGGTTGTCAACAAGGTGCTGGAAGGTCGCCCGCACATCGTCGATATGATGAAAAACCGGGATGTTGATCTCGTTTTCAACACAACTGAGGGCGCCAAGGCGCTTGCCGACAGCAAGGACATCCGCCGAACGGCCTTGCTTCATCATATCCCGTACTATACAACCCTCGCCGGTGCGGTGGCTGTCACCCGCGCAATCCGGGCACTGAAAGCCGGAAATCTTGAAGTTGCGCCATTGCAGACCTACACCAGCCGCATATCATGACAGTTCTGTCATGAACCCCTAGGCTCCCCTGTTATGGGTCGGGAGCCCCTCAAAAGCGCATGACACTTTAAATCGGTCCCTGCTACCGGCAGGGCCATGCAGGAGACATTAGCGATGTCCATGGAACGGGTTCCGATGACCACAGAGGGCTACCAGCAACTCGAAGCCGAGCTGCACCGCCTCAAATCGGAAGAACGTCCGCGGATCATTCAGGCCATTGCCGAAGCGCGCGCCCATGGCGACCTTTCGGAGAACGCTGAATACCATTCCGCAAAGGAAGCACAGGGCATGAACGAGGCGCGCGTGGCCGACCTCGAAGACAAGCTCTCGCGCGCTGATGTCGTTGATACGAAGTCGCTGTCGGGTGAAACCGTCAAGTTCGGTGCGACGGTCTCGCTTGTTGACGAGGATACGGAAGAAGAGGTCACCTACAAGATCGTTGGTGATCTGGAAGCCAACCTGAAGGATCGCAAGATCTCGATCTCCTCACCGATCGCGCGCGCATTGATCGGCAAGGTCGTTGGCGACACGACTGAAGTGATCACGCCCAAGGGCGCCCGCTCATTTGAGGTTCTGAAGGTCGAGTGGAAGTAGGGTCCCGGCCCTACGGAATTTTCAATTCCACTCGCCTTTTGAGAGTGTGGTTGAATAAAGCTCTCACTCCCTCTCGGACATCGGCACACCCGGTTCGCGTTTGGCGCGGCGGATGGTGAGGAAGGTCTTGACGCTGGCGACGTTGGGGGCGGCCGTCAGATCTTCCAGCACAAACGCCTGGAAGGCTCTCAAGTCGGCGGCCACGCACTTCAAAATGTAGTCGCTTTCGCCCGACAGCATGTAGGCTTCGCGCACAATCGGCCAACCAAGAACCTTGTTTTCAAAGGCATGCAGGTCCGCCTCAGCCTGGTTATGCAACCCAACCATGGCATACGCTGTCAGCGTGAAACCGAGTGCGGCTTCGTCGAGCAATACCGTGTAGCCGTTGATCAATCCGGCTTCTTCCAAAGCCCTCACGCGCCGCAGACAGGGGGGCGCAGAAAGCCCGACACGGGCGGCCAGCGCCACATTGGTCATACGTCCGTCAGCCTGTAGCTCTTTCAAAATTCGCCAATCAATGGCATCGAGACGAAGTGTCATGCGGTTTGGCTTTCTTGCCGGCAAAGGGCGGGGGTAAGAGCAGAGGGAGAAGGCACAAAGGATAGGGTTGGGGCGGCAGACGTGCGGCAGACGTTGTGGCGTGAGGTTCCAGCAGGCTACTTTCATGAGCGGTCACGAAGCAAGGAACAAAATGATTCCAGACCAAAAACATTCGTATTATTACTCAGATCCATTGCTTGAAAGGTGCAATCGGGCAGGTGCTGAATGAAGCCACTTCAAGGCGCGCAGGCTTGGCTGATAACCGATGGCAAGGCGGGCCATGAGGCCCAGGCCCGGGGTGTGGCCGAAGCGCTGGGGGTCGCCTTCACATGGCGCCGGGTCGCCGCCCGTGGGCTTATCAAGCATTTGGCGCCGTGGGGACCGCCGCCGGGTGACTTTGCCTGCGAACCACCCTGGCCGGCAATTGCTATTGGTATCGGGCGGACGGCCATGCCTGCGTTGCGGCGTGTCCATAAACGCTCTGGCTTGGCAACATTCACGGTTGCGCTGCAAGATCCGCACACCTCTGACCGCATCGCCGATTTAATATGGGTTCCCGAGCATGACCGGCGTCGTGGCATCAACGTTGTCACCACATTGACACCACCGCACCGGTTCACGTCCGGTCTGCTTGAAGAATTGAGGACGGCCACTGACCCTGCAATCGACGTATTGCCCGGCCCGCGCGTCATGCTGGCAATTGGAGGAGCTGCCAAAGTCTGGCGCTATACTGGAAATGACATCGAACGCCTGGTTGCTGCGATTGATCGACTGGGAAAAGACGGGGCGAGTTTTATGGTCACGCCATCGCGTCGCACACCGCAGGCTGTACTCAGCGCGGTAATCGACGCGCTGAAACCTTATGCGCATATTTTGTACAGCGGTGACGGCGAAAACCCATACGCACGATTCCTGGCCAAGGCCGATTTGATTGTTGTTACGGCTGATAGCGTCTCAATGACGGGAGAAGCTT
>JBKEAX010000047.1:0-3274 GCA_047972825.1 Hyphomicrobiaceae bacterium
GTCAACGGCGGCACGTTTCTCGGCCTCAATGGAATTGCCATCAAGAGCCACGGCGGCACGGATGCCTATGGGTTCGCCAGTGCTGTTGATCTTGGCTACGAAATGGCGCAAAGCGGCTTGATCGAGAGGCTGGAAGGGGATCTTAACACCTTCCATGCAGCGCTTGGGGCGGAGATCGAAGGCAAGAAGAGTTGAAGTGAGGCGCAGCCGGTGTCAATCGGTATTGAAATAGCAGCGATCTGGTTGCCTGAAGGCGCGGAGTTACTCAACCCAGGTTGGGATAGAACCGGCCCACGCGGTGGATTGCGAGGCTCGCACACCGACAACCGGAAAGTGAGACGACAGTGGTAGCAGTCAATCGTACGGTAATCCGAGGTGTGGGCGCATGCCTGCCTAGGCGCGTTATGACGAACGCGGATATGGCGAAGGTGGTCGACACGACCGACGAATGGATCGTTGAGAGAACCGGTATCAAATCCCGGCATATTGCAGCCGATGACGAGCTGACGTCGGATCTTGGCATCGCCGCGTGCAAGCAGGCGCTGGTCCGCGCGGGCATAGATCCCATTGATGTCGATCTGGTCATTTGCGCCACGGCAACTCCTGACCGGACTTTCCCGGCTACTGCGGCTCGCATACAGGCCGGTTTGGGGATCATCAGGGGCGCCGCATTCGACGTGCAAGCGGTTTGTTCAGGCTTCGTCTATGCGCTGACTATTGCCGACAGCCTTTTGCGCACGGGCCAGTTCCGGCGTGCATTGGTGGTCGGAGCAGAGACGTTTTCGCGCATACTGGACTGGTCTGACAGGGGAACGTGTGTGCTTTTTGGAGATGGCGCGGGCGCGGTTGTGCTGGAGTCGCAACCGACCCATGGCAGCCGTGATGATCGAGGCATTCTGTTCTCGCGCATCAGGGCAGACGGCCGCTTCGAAGACCTGCTTTACGTTGACGGCGGGGCTGGCTCGACCAAGACAACCGGGCACCTGCGCATGAACGGGCGCGAGGTGTTCCGTCATGCCGTGCAGAAGATTTCGGGCGTAATCGAAGAAACTCTGGTCGCCACGGGCTATGCAGCCGATGACATAGATCTGTTTGTGCCGCATCAGGCCAACAAGCGTATTCTTGATGGGATCGCCCGCAAGCTAAAAGTAAGTCCAGATAAAATCGTCGTCACCCTCGATCAACACGGAAATACCTCTGCTGCTTCCATTCCGCTGGCTCTCAATCAGGCATTCGAGGACCACAGGTTGAAGGAGGGCAGCTTGGTGTTGATGGAAGCGATGGGCGGTGGATTTACGTGGGGAGCGGTTCTGGCGCGCTGGTGAGGCGAGAGGCCGATAATCCGCTGTCATACGAGATAATATCAAGCGCAACGCGCGCTTTTCTGGTTGCGTAAGATTAATCTATAGATTTCAGAAGGTTGAGTGTTTCAGTGATTGACCGCTGTCGCGTCCGCCGGTAGCATGTGTCAAAATGACGGCAAATTGATTTTAGGAGCGAGCGGACAATTATGAGTGGCAAGACGTTGACGCGCGCAGATCTGGCGGAGGCGCTGGTGCGCAAGGTGGGGTTGCCCCGCAATGAGTCGCAGGAGCTGGTTGAACTCATCTTGAGCGAAATATCGGGAACTTTGTCACGCGGCGAGCATGTCAAGTTGTCGTCGTTTGGCTCATTCGGCATTCGGCAAAAGGGCGAGCGGGTCGGCCGCAATCCGAAAACGGGAAAAGAAGTTCCGATCACGCCGCGTCGCGTGCTGGTTTTTCGTGCCTCCAACATCATGAAGGACCGCATTAACGAAGGCATGGCCAAACTCGAACCTAACGGTGCTTGATCCCACCGACCTGGGCTTTGCGGACCAGTGTGGCGTCGCGCCTTAGTTGATCGATGTTGCGGCACGCTGGGTATCAACCAAGGCGCGATAAACGCCACACTAAGCCAAATGATTTTGCTAGTGGCCTTCATGTCGCGCCAAAATTGTATGCGGTTGCGGCTATGTTTCAATTTTGGCGCGACAGGCCACTAGGTGGTTTGATGGTGTCGGGTAGCGTGGTGCCGGGCGGCTTTTGCGGAAATAGATCGCGTTCACTTTTCACGGAATCGCGAACGCGCTCTATTTTCTTTTTGTTTCTCGCGGTGTTCTTCACGCCGAACCGCGTACACTTTTGCTGAACATGCTCTAGAAACTAACAAGGGGGTAGAGCCGTGTTGGCACGGTATGGTGCTTGGGCAACGGCGGCACGAGATTTGTTATGCTTGGCTTCGCGCAATTATTGGATTTGTTGTAGGCTGGTTTAGAGGGCAGATCACGTATTGCATACTGAAGCACGGCGGCGGTCGAGCTCCATCACTTCGGGTGTGCCGCGCAATAAGTGCTGATTATCTGGTGTTTACAATCGGTCATGTCAGGCTGAAGTGTGAGGCACTTTAGATCGTCTTCGTGTTTCATGGATTCATGAACACGATCTAGCTCTTTGCTTGAAGCATGTTTTTCACGGCTCTACCGCTGCACACTTCAGCTGAACATGCTCTAGTGACAACGGTTTGCAGGCAAATGCCAATGAGGAACCGGCATAAGTTATCATGACGCGGGAACAGGAAGGTTGTTAGCGGGGAGCCCAAGAACCAAAATAAACTCCACATCACGGAGAATTTGGGAGACGGCGAGGTACTAAAAGTCATAGCGCGAGAGGGCGGCAATGGCGAAAGCGGCTGAGGCATTCAGAACAATCTCGGAGGTGGCCGAAGAACTCGACCTGCACAAGCATGTGTTGAGATTCTGGGAGGTTAAGTTTCCGCAGATCAAACCGATGAAACGAGGCGGTGGCCGCCGGTACTACCGGCCTGCCGATCTTGAGTTGCTGCGTGGCATCCGCCGTCTGTTGCACGACGAAGGCTACACAATAAAAGGCGTGCAGCGCATTCTTCGCGAACGCGGGGTAGAGAGCGTCAAGGGTGTTGGCGCAGTTGCACCAGGAGCGGTGGACGGAGCGGGAACGGGCGAGCCGTCTGAGGCTGGCCAATTTGGTCCAGTCGGCGTCTCCAGAAAGGCCGCGGCCAAGAAGCAACGCTCTCAAGGAAAACGCAAAGTTGCGAGCGATCAAAGCGCGGGTGGTGCCGCAGAAATAATGAGTTCGGGCAAAGCCGTTGGCAATTCGGTGCCGCGCGAGCACAGGCTTGCTGCAGCCATTGCCGAACTTCAGGCATGCCGTGCAATCTTGACGGGTGCGAGTGCTGCTACGGCGATGGAAACATCGGCTTCCAAGGTCAAACGTTC
>JBKEAX010000103.1:0-2061 GCA_047972825.1 Hyphomicrobiaceae bacterium
ATCAACATCAGCGCGATGAACATGACGGATGTGCTGTCGTGCATCCCACCGATATCGGCTGTGTTGAAACCGGCTGTTCGCGTGGTTACGCCCTGGAACCAGCTGACAATCATCCGTGACATGGAACTATCGAACTGGCCGAGCGTGCGCGGATTGTTCCACTCCAGAAGGGCGAACATGCCAACTGAGAATGGGATCAGTATACCAGTTCCAATGAGCATGATCTTCGTGTGCAGTGACCACGCATGCCAGTTCTTCCGTCGAAAAATGTCATGAAACACGACGTAACCGATGCCGCCCAGTATGAACAGAGCTGGAATTACGATGTTGATTATCGGGTCCGTCGCATAGCCAACCAGGCCATCCGGAAATGTCGAAAAGCCCGCATTGTTGAATGCTGAAATCGAATGGAATATCGCTTCCCAGGTGCCTTGCAAGAATCCGTAGTTCGGCACGAATGTGATTGCCAGCAGGAGCGCACCGCCCACCTCTAGTATAATCACGACCTTGAGAATTGTTTTGACCAGTTTGGTCAGTTGCTCCATCGAGTTCTGGTTGAGGTCATCGCGGAGATAGATGTGTCCGGTAATGCCGATCGGAAGTCCCAAAGCCCCAAGGACAAGGACGGCAAAAGTCATCAACCCCAGACCGCCCAGTTGAATAAGGAACGCGATCACGACCTGGCCGAACAAGGTGAAATCGGCACCGGTATCGACGACAACCAGCCCGGTGACGGTGACGGCCGATGTCGCAGTAAATAGCGCATCCGACCAGGTGATGACCTTGGTGTGCGCGATAGGCAGCTTGAGGGCCATGGCGCCAAGCACGATAAATATCGCATAGATGGCCGAGAGGATGAGTGGCGGCGGTACGAGCGCGAAACGGCGCACGATTGTGCGGAAATGTTTGTTCATGGTGTCGCTCAGATCTTGTCGCCGAATTGGCGCAAGTCTGCGCGTTTTCCCAGAAGGATGAGTTTATCATCTTGTTGCAGGGCAAGGTCAGTCTGCTCGGCGGATTTGAATTCAGAACCGCGCATTAAACCGAGCAGGCGAACCTGCGTAGCAGGCCCGAGGTTGAGGGATGCAATGGTTTTTCCAGCGACACGCTCAGGAACCTCGATGTTGACGACATTGTAACCGTTGCCAAGGCTGACATAGTCTTGCACCACCGGATTGTTGAGCATTTGCGCGACATGGCGGCCCATCTCCTGCTCCGGCAGAATGACGCGATCAACACCGAGTTTGGACAGGATGCGATGATGCGTGCGGTTTGCTGCTTTCACCCAGACGCAATCAATGCCAAGCATCTTCAGGTTCATCGTTGTGAGGATGCTTGCCTGGATGTCATCGCCGATGGCGACGAGTGCGACGTCATAGCGATCGACACCTGCTTCGCGCAGGGCTGCTTCATCGGTCGTATCCAGGATAATCGTCGAGGATAAAGTCGCGGCCATTTGCGTGACACTTGTTTCGTTGCGATCAACGCCAATGACCCGGTTGCCAAATCGTGCGAGCTCGCTTGCGACCGTCGAACCGAAAGCGCCAAGGCCGATGACTGCGAATGTGCGGGTTTCCCGGCCCATGACTTTGTCTCCATTGAAGATCGAAATTGGGACAGGCGAACCTTGTCGTTGAAGCCGCCTGAGTACGGATCTCGTAAATCGTTACGTGTGAGGAGTTTTTTTGCGTTCCATAGCCCAACACCAATCGCTGTGTCCAGGCTGCTCACTCCAGTCGAGCACATCAAACAACAACCGGAGTTGTCGGAACTGGCGTGGGCTTTTGCAGGTGAGAGCGACTGGTTCTGCACAGTTTTCAGGCATTGGCGGGCGGATTGTCGGCTGCCGCTCGAAATGCACACCCTTGGCTTATTGCTCGTTGTGGGCAAAAATGCCAGCAATGTGGGTGAGGGATCTCCAAGTTTGACTGTTTGTGCACCGGCGCAGCGGCGTTCATGTGGCTGTGGTGAATTGACGTCATAAGAAGCTCAAGATGCTCGACACTGATAAAACGCTCAACGCCGTAATGAGCTGGAAAGGCTACCGCCGGCTGGTCTTCG
>JBKEAX010000124.1:0-2858 GCA_047972825.1 Hyphomicrobiaceae bacterium
GGGAGAAACGCCAGAAGGCGCGCGGTAAACAGTGAGGAATTGGAGACAGGGTCCGATCCTAGTTCGACGGCGCCTGTTTCTCGTAAACCATTTCGAAAGCGCGCCGCACCGCCTCATCGCGCGGCATCTTGAAGCCGACAAGGCCATCGTAGATATGGCTTGCGGCTATAGCGTTATTGAAGGCGGCTCCAAATGCGGTCAGTGCTTCGCCTGCCGAAGTCTTGAGCTCTTCCTTCTGTTGGCTCTCGCGCATGTCCAACTCGGTACCGGTCAGATGCATAGCCATTGTCGTGTCCTTTCAGTGCTCATGATCATCGGGCAACCCTGATGCGATCGTTTTTGATCTGCTTGCGCCCGAAGTGCCGCGCTATTGTTGTGCGCTGCGATAAGGTATTTGGTATACCAGAGCGAGAATTCAAGCCAGATGACCTTGTGCATGGGTGTTATGCATTGATCGTATAGAGTTTTTACAGAGCTTTACGATTTCGCAGGGTTTGTGCGAATTCTTGTTGCGTCGCGCAAGGCTGGCGAAGACTTATTGCCATTTCCTTAGGGGCCGGACCCTAACGTTGGTGCAGTCCCCAAGTACTGGATCTCAACGCATCTCACTGGCTTTTGCTTATTTGCCGGATTAACAGGTCAACTGGGCAGCCAGCTTTGCGGGTGAGAGGGAAAGGGGTAGGCGACGTGTCAGAAAATCGCATTATCGTGCCGGGTGAATGGGCGCCGCAGCGTACCATCTGGACGGCCTGGCCGGCTGATCCAGACGAGTGGAATGGCGATCTCAAACCGCCACGTACCGATATAGCGCGGCTGGTGGCGGCGCTTACCGAAGCAGGTAACCGGGTGCGTGTTCTGGTCAACGGAGCGGAGGCTGAGGCCAGCGCCAGGGCTGCTCTTGGCAACCAGGCAGAACTGGTGCCTGCACGCTACGGCGATATCTGGCTTCGTGACACCGGCCCGATCTTTGCCAAGTCTGGGGACGGCACGTCTGTTGGACTTCGCTTCGCAACCAACTCATGGGGCGGTAAGTACAACCTGCCGGACGACGAGACAGTTGGAGATGAAATAGCTCAGCACGCAGATGCCCAAATCCGCCGCTTCGGCTTTGTCCTTGAGGGAGGAGCCGTCGATCATGACGGCCAGGGCACGATTCTCACCACCCGCCAAACGCTCTTGAACCCCAATCGCAATGGCTGGACCAAAGAGCAGGCCGAGGCAGCGCTCCATGAAGCGTTCGGAGCCCAACGGATCATATGGATCGACGAGGGCTTGAAGAACGACCATACCGACGGTCACATTGACAACATCGCTCGCTTCGTTTCCGCTGGCCGCGTCGTCTGTCAGGCGCCCGCCGGACCAGATGATCCCAATGCCGAAACACTTGACCAGATTGCCGGGGCTCTGGCCGCCGCAAAGGACGCAACAGGCAAGTTGCTTGATGTGGTCCGCATTCCCGGTGTTGGGCTTTATCGCAATGCGCTGGGCGAGGTCTCACCCGCCTCGCATATGAACTTCATCATCGCTAACGGCGTGGTGGTGGTGCCCGTTTATGGGACCGCGACTCAAGACGCTGCGGTCGAAGCCCTACAGGCGGTATTCCCCGACCGCAAGGTGATAGGGCTGCCATCGAAAGGGGTGCTGGGGGCGGGCGAGGCCGGTGGCGGCTCCTTCCACTGCATCACCCAGCAGGAACCGGCTTGAGGCAAGTAAGTACGCAGCGCACGCGCACCGGTACGGCAGGAAAAATAAAAACGGGAGGTGCGCGGCCTCCCGTTTTTTGTTCCTTGAATGCAATGAACGTATCAGTTCGCACCCTCAAGCAAACGCCGGGCGATGACTTGTGCCTGTATCTCGGCCGCGCCCTCAAAGATATTCAGAATGCGTGCGTCGCACAGAACGCGTGATACCGGATATTCCAGTGCGAATCCGTTGCCGCCATGAATCTGCAGTGCGTTGTCAGCCGCGGCCCAGGCAACGCGCGCACCCAGCAGCTTGGCCATGCCCGCTTCCAGGTCGCAGCGCCGACCTTCGTCCTTCTCGCGCGCGGCAAAATAGGTGAGCTGGCGTGCCACCATCACTTCCGCCGCCATCATCACCACCTTGTTGGCGACGCGCGGGAACGAATAGATCGGTTTTCCGAACTGATTGCGGTCGAGCGCATAACGCAACGCCAAATCCATCGCGCATTGCGCGACGCCGACCGCGCGTGCAGCGGTTTGGATGCGGGCCGCCTCGAACGTATTCATGAGCTGCTTGAAGCCCTGGCCTTCCACTCCGCCGAGCAGATTTTCAGCGGGAACGGCGAAATCGTCGAAGGAGATATCGTATTCCTTCATGCCGCGGTAGCCGAGCACCTCGATCTCGCCACCCGTCATGCCATCGGCCGGAAACGGGTTGGCATCGTCCCCGCGCGGTTTTTCAGCCAGCAGCATGGAGAGGCCCTTGTAACCCTTTTCGTTGGGGTTGGTGCGCACCAGCAGCGTCATGACGTCGGCGCGCACGGGATGCGTGATCCAGGTCTTCTGCCCGGTGACCTTGTAGGTTTCTCCTTCCTTCACCGCGCGTGTCTTAAGTGAGGCGAGATCGGAGCCGGTGTTGGGTTCGGTAAAGACGGCCGTAGGGAGGATTTCACCGGATGCGATCTTTGGCAGGTATTTTTCTTTTTGTGCATCCGTGCCGTTGGTGAGGATCAACTCACCGGCAATTTCAGAGCGCGTGCCGAGCGAGCCAACACCGATGTAACCGCGAGACAGTTCTTCGGAGACGATGCACATGGACTCTTTGCCAAGCGCCATGCCGCCGTACTCTTCTGGCAGCGTCAGCCCGAACACACCGAGTTCGGCCACCTGCTGCAC
>JBKEAX010000126.1:0-2105 GCA_047972825.1 Hyphomicrobiaceae bacterium
TCCCAAGCTCTACGCCGGTGAAGGCGCGCAAGGAACGTCGCCGCTGAAATTCGGCGTGCATGGCCCGCGCGTTGAAGCCGAAACATGCCGCCTCTATCACCAGCTGATGAACGACATAGCATCCATGTTGGTGCTGGCTTCGCAAAATGCTTTTGACGTGATGTGCGCGATCGAGGATGGCGCGATTTCGCCGCCTGAGGAGATATTTTTCGGCTTCGGCGATCAGCAGGAACAGTTGAACCGGCTCATTCAAAACCGCGCTACGCTAAAAGACACAGTTGCCACGGGCTTTGACGTCGCCGTACGCCTCAACGCGCTGGTCGCTGAGTTGAAGACCTACAAGGTCGAATGAATACCCAAATACTCAACACTTTTTGCAAGCTGCACGTGAGGGGCGTTGAAATGTTGGACATTACTGTTGCAACCCCGTCTCCAGCGCCTGCGATTTCAGAATGGATTCCAGCTAGTGTGGCGTCTCGCCTTAGTTGATCGATGTTGCGGCACGCTGGGTATCAACTAAGGCGCGATAAACGCCACACTAAGCCAATGATATTGCTAGTGGCCTTCATGTCGCGCCAAAATTGTATGCGGTTGGGGCTATGTTTAAATTTTGGCGCGACAGGCCACTAGAGCATGTTTTCCACGCCGAACCGCTGCACACTTCAGCTAGAGCGCCGGGCGCTCTAAACATGCTCTAAGCGCATTGCCTCATAAGACTGCATGTTGGCCAAGGCGATCCGCAGGAGTGGGGCGGGAACTTGTGCGGCACGGGCGCGGGCCAACATGTCACCAATGATATGCTCATGTTCGGTGGCGTTGTTGCGTACCATGTCACGCAACATTGACGCCGTTCCCTTGGAGCCTCGTTCGGTCAGGGACGAGACCATATATGACATCTCATCGGAGCGAGGGGAGTGGCCGTTGGCTGCCGCTGTCGCCACACATTCGTTGAGCATCTCGTGCGAAATGCTTTCACCCTCATCGGCTGACATAATGGCACCTATGGGAGCGCGCATGAGCGTCGTCATTCCTGCATAAGTGGTCAGAAACGTGAACTTCTCCCACAGTTCCTGCATGATGGCGTCACTCAGGACAGGTGCAAACCCTCCGCGTTCCAGCACTTGATGAAGCGCCCTGGCCGCCTCGATTTGTTGCGGTGTCCGATGCCCAAAAACAAATCGTTCCAATTTGTTGAGGTGCTGTATTTCGCCATTGTCGGTCATGGTCACACCGATATGGCAAAGCCCGCCAAGTACGCGATCACGACCGAAGCGCGCATCAAGGCTGTCGAGGTGGCGCACACCATTAAGCAGCGGCAAGATCAACGTAGATGGTCCAACCCCTGGCGCTATGGCCTCTATCGCAGCGTCGAGATCGTAGGCTTTGCAGGCCAGCAGGATCGCATCGAACGGGGTGGTCGCTTTGGTCGTTGTTGCAATGGGAACGCGAATGTCGCCCAGCGGACTGGTGATGACGAGCCCATTGCGGGCAAGCACTTCAGCGCGCGCCGGTCGAACCAAGAACTGGACGTCCACACCGGCGGACACAAGCCTCCCGCCAAAATAACCGCCGACACCGCCAGCGCCCAGCACGAGCATCTTCATGGCGCATCTCCAATCTTTTACGCCCGTCTTGCCCCATGTCCCCTGAAAAATCCAGCATGGCGCAGGGTCCGGTTAGTTCGAATTCGAACTATTTATTTAAGCGAGTTCCAGTCTCGATTTGCCACACTAAGCCAATGATTTTGCTAGTGGCCTTCATGTCGCGCCAAAATTGTATGCGGTTGCGGCTATGTTTCAATTTTGGCGCGACATGAAGGCCACTAGGGCCGTTGTTCCGACACGTATACCGATCAAGGTAGGGTGGAATCAGCGTTAAATCGGGGCCTCATCACGAGGTTTGAGGGATCTAGTGGGCTATGCAAGTTAAGCGGGCTGGAAAAATGCCGGGCGCGCGCGAATGTTCCGCGGGCCAGGCGATTGAACAGTGCTGGAGCCGAGCCGTAGCGCTTGGGGCTGTTTCGATCGCAGCGCTCATGGTGGCGGGGTGTGCGTCCACGCCGCCTTCCACATCGTCGTCCAGGTCGCAGACAGCTTCACTTTTTC
>JBKEAX010000145.1:0-12562 GCA_047972825.1 Hyphomicrobiaceae bacterium
CGCCGGCGGCACAAACTGGTCGCCAGCCTCATATGACCCCAACAAGCAGACGGTTTTCGTTGCCGGTTCTCATATCCCGATGATCTATCGCACGAGTGAGCTGCCGGCATTTGGTGACAAACCAGCGGTGCCATATTTCACGATCGTACCATCGCAAGAAGAAAACTGGGGAACGCTGACCGCCCTTGATCTTGCCAACAAGGGCCGCATCGCCTGGCAGACACGGTTGGACCAGCCGCTCATCGGGGGTGTCCTGGCGACGTCTGGCGGGCTGGTTTTTACCGGAGAGGGTGGTGGAGATTTTTCAGCCTTCGACGCCCAGACGGGCGCCAAGTTGTGGAGTTTCAACTGCGGCGCAGGGGTTAATGCCCCGCCGATGAGCTACGAACTTGACGGCAAGCAATATATTGCTGTGGCAGCGGGAGGCAGCCAGATCTGGGGTTTCCGCCAGGGCAGTGCTGTGATCGTGTTTGGCCTTGCAGACCAATGACAAGGTAAGTGATGGAGGCGATAACCGGAGCGCTACCTTCATTTACTGTGAAAACGGCATGTTGAGCTGCGTTGGTCGGCTGACAGGCTGAAGCTGACAGGCGCGGCGCCAGCAGCGCTCTTGACCTTTCCGGTCTCCTTCGTCTTATTGCGCGCACCAGTCGGCCGGGCGGCCGCTGGCGGCGGCCCCGCAAGGGTGTCGCTGCTGGAGGAAAGTCCGGGCTCCAAGGAGACACGGTGGCGGCTAACAGCCGCCGGGGGTGACCCCAGGGAAAGTGCCACAGAAAGCAAACCGCCCAGGCCGCGCGTAAGTGCGACGGGTAAGGGTGAAAGGGTGCGGTAAGAGCGCACCGCGCGTCTGGTGACAGGCGTGGCAGGGTAAACCCCACCGGGAGCAAGACCAAATAGGGGTGGCCGGGCGTGTGTGGTTCGCTGCATGACGCCGAGCCCGTTTCCTGGCCAGTCACCCGGGTTGGTTGCAAGAGGCGGCGTGCGAGCGTCGTCCCAGATGAATGGCCGTCGCGGAGGCAACTCCAGACAGAACCCGGCTTACAGGCCGACTGGTAATTTCCATGGTGCCAATGGGGTGACATGCCCTCGACATGTTGTTTTCATAGGCATGCCTGTCTGTGGACCTTGCGATGGAGACATTGACGATGCGCTTAGCTTTTTTTGCATTACCCGGCACGAACCAGTTCCATGTGCTGGCCAGCAAAGCGCTGGGTACATTGGCGCGGCGGCTTATCATTTTCCTGACCCTGATCACCACTGTTTTCGCAAGTACGGCAATAAAAGCGCGCGAACCCGCCTCGATGGCCAGGCTGGCAGAGGTTTCCGGGATGGACAAGGCGCTAGAGGGTTTTGCTGCAGCGATCGCCACGCAAGGCGATCAGATTATTCAGCAAGGTAATGCGATTGGTGATCCCGCGGCATTCCTTGAGGCTTGGAAGCGGGCAGCCAATAAATCTTTTACAGGTGACGCACTGAAAGCCGGTTTCTTGAAGAGGCTCGGCGGCAAGTTCTCGCCTGATGAAATCAATGCGGTGGTGGATTTCTATCAGTCTGATCTCGGCAAACGACTTGTGGCAGCAGAGGTTGCCGCCGGAACAGAAGCAAGGCAACAGGAAATGGCCAATCTTGCGCCTTCCCTGATGGAAGGTCTTGCCAAAGACCCTACTCGGAACCAGGAACTGGAACGTATAGCGACAGTGACAAACCTCAGTGAAACGATGACGTCGCTCGCGCTCAACATTTCGCGCGCCATCTTGATCGGAATTGCGACCGCAGACACGTCTGACCGGCGCATGACACTTGACGATATTGCTCAAGTGATGACCCAGCAGCGGCCCACCATTGCCAAACAGATGGAGGCAATGACGATCCTATCGCTCGCCTACGCCTACAAAGATCTGGCAATAGCGGATCTGAAGGAATATGGGGTGTTTCTTGCGACGCCGTCCGGCCGCAAGTTTACAGCAGTTTCAATTGAAAACCTTGATGCGGTGTTGAGTTCGGCAAGTTTGACATTCGGCAAGCTGCTGGCGGCGGAACTGGGCCGCACGCCGATTTGACGGCAGATCACTTGCAGACGCGTCCTGTGCCGTTGCGGCCACGGCGAGCCAGATCCAAGTGGAAATGGTCGCGGTGGGCGGCGTCGTAGTTCGGGCCAAGCACGGTTGTGAATGTGTCGCAGGCACCGCGGTGGACCGCACGGAGGAATGCCCGCTCGCGTGAACCGCCGTGCCACCCGCCCTTCAAGGTAATGCGGCTGCCGTCGGCAAAGCGGAATTCGGAAATGTCGATGGCGTTGGCGTGGCCATGCTCGGAGAGTTTTGCGCCGCGTTTGTGGTTCATTGGGCGGCAACCGTAGGATGCGGCGACTTTGAGCTCGGTGACAGGTTGGCCGAAGTGATAACGCGCCGCAGGTTCGACCACCGCGCGCACCCAGTGATCGACGGCCGGAACCATCGGGCAGCGTAGGGTTGCGGCTGGTTGCAGTGAAACCCGGCCGCCGGCGGTTGCAGAGACTCTAAAAGGATTGGCTGCGCCGCAGACGCTCGGTCCGCCCAAAGCCGAGCGGGATTCCACGAACCGGCTAGGCCGGACAAGCCCCGAGGCGAGGCATTGCCGTTCCTCCACCGCGCGCCACGGCTCATGTTTGGCAACAAAATAGGGTCCGCTGCCACCAATTCCACACCCTGTAAGAGGCGCTAAGGCAGCCGAACCAGCCAAGATCAGAGCTAAGGAACGCAACGCAGACATGCCAGGATTTTGCAACGAGTAACCTTAACAATTCGCTAAGCAATTGAATGCAAAGCCCCGTTTCTCACCGTCTGACTCCCCCGCGCCGACACGCTCACCACGTTAATAAACCGCGCCTTTCAGCCCGAAATTTGGCTCCCAACGGGCCGAAAGCAGGCGTTTTGCTGAAACCTTCGCGGCATTGGAGCGTGCCCAAAGGGCAGGTGCGCCAGCCGTCTCGCAAACGAGTTTGTTCCATGTCGGTGCTGTGGAAAACCTTAAGAAACCATTGACTCCCATAATTTCCCATGTAATCCCATAATTGCCCGTCCGCACCGGGCAGTTTAGGGGGCCACGGCTGGCGCCAACCCTGTAGAGGGTCAGGGTTTGAGCGACGGTTGTGGTCCCACCCCCATTCAGCCGCTCATCGCGGCGGCATGGGTTGGGGTGAGTTGGGCCGGGTGGATGAGATTGAATTCGGCAGGCGTTCAGCGTCCGCCATCGTGGTTGTTTGGTGCAGCGTCGAGGTTTGAGGCTTTCAAGGCAGGGGATGGATCGCTTTGTCTCGACATACACAAACAAGATCGACGCCAAGGGGCGGGTTTCCATTCCCGCAGCCTTCCGCGCCGTGCTCGAACGGGACGGATATAAGTCAGGTGGCGCGATCGGCATCTATTGCTACCCCTCGCTCGACGCTCCGGCGCTCGATGCTGGAGGCGAGAGACTGGCGCAGAAGATCGACGGGCTTCTCGCGGGCCTGCCGGATTATTCAGACGAGCGGGACGAGCTGTCTGTCGCGCTCTACGGCGATGTCCAGGTGCTATCCATTGATGGCGACGGACGCATCGTCCTTCCTGAGAGCCTTCGCTCCCACGCTGGGCTCAAAGGCACGGTCACTTTTGTCGGCCTTGGCGAAAAGTTTCAAATCTGGGAGCCGGGACAGTTCGATGAACGCCGCCGGCGTGCACGCGAAAAAGTCCAGGGCCACAGAAAGCTCTTCGGCAGCGGGGGCTCCGAGGACGGGGGGGCACGGGAATGACGCCACGGCGCGATCCAGCTGCGGGGCCGGACAATCGCGACGTGCGGTCGAGGCACATTCCCGTGCTGCTCTCCGAAGTGCTGGCAGCGCTTGAACCGCAAGCCGGTCATCACATAATAGACGGCACGTTCGGTGCTGGAGGGTATACCCAGGCCATTCTCGATAGGGCTGAATGTGCCGTTTTGGCGCTGGACCGGGATCCAACAGCGATTGCGCGCGGCGCACCGCTTGTGGAGCAGTTTGGCCCGCGCCTGAAACTCCTTCAAACCACGTTTGGTCGCCTGGATGAGGCGGCGCGTGCCGAAAGCTTCGCGCCGGTCAACGGAGTCGTGCTGGATATTGGTGTGTCGTCCATGCAACTCGACGAGGCTGAGCGTGGGTTTTCATTCCAGGTGGACGGCCCCCTCGACATGCGCATGAGCTGTGAGGGGTTATCCGCCGCCGATGTGGTCAATAACTTTGAGGAGTCGCGCATCGCCGACATACTTTATGAGTTCGGCGAGGAGAGACGTTCGCGGGCTGTTGCGCGCGCCATCGTCAAGCGCCGTGAAGGGGCGCCTTTCGAAAGCACCCTCGATCTCGCGGCGGTCATTGAGCGGGCATTGGGCGGGCAAAGACACGACCAAAAAATCCATCCCGCAACGCGGTCTTTTCAGGCGCTCAGGATTTTTATCAACGATGAGTTGGGAGAGCTGAGCCTGGCCTTGGCTGCGGCGGAACGCTGTCTGGCACCAGGCGGCCGCCTGGTGGTCGTAACCTTCCATTCGCTGGAGGATCGCATCGTAAAACGCTTCTTGACAGAGCGTGCAGGTGCCACGCCGCGTGGCTCGCGCCATCTCCCCGAGCGTTCCATACAATTTTACGAACCAAGTTTCCAAATTGTTAACCGACGGCCGTTAACGTCTGAGAAAGGTGAATTGATCGTCAATCCGCGCGCACGTTCGGCACGTCTGCGGTCCGCACTTCGCACCAAAGCACCGGCTTGGCCGCATAAGGCCGCATAAAAGCGCATGACGATTAAATGGCGTTGGGTCGGCAGTAAGCCTGACCAGTGTGTTGGAGTTCGTTTCTGCGATGCGTCTTGTTATGCTCTCGTCGGTATTTTTCGCGCTTGCCAGCGCGGTTTTGCTTTACGCGCTCAATAACGAAACGCGCAGCCTCGAAAAAAGAGTGCAGCTGCATCAGCGGGAGGCAGTGACGCTGCGCAGCGATGTTGCGGTGTTGAAGGCCGACAGAGCTCATCTGGCTCGCCCGGATCGTGTCGAGCCGTTGGCGCGCGCTATTGGCTTGGTGCCTCTGCGGCCTTCGCAGTATACCGGCGCACAATCCGCGGCCCTTTCAGACGATTAAGATAGCTTCTTTCAGGAGGAGGGTTGAGCATGGGCCGTTCCGTCCTCATAACGCGCGGGATTGTTTCTCGCGGCGGCCAGGTGCAAGAGGTGCCGTCGCGAGATGAAGCGCGCCAGCGCAACCCGATGCGCTCGGCTGCAGTGATAGGTTTCGTGGCCTTGGCATTCGCAATCGTTGGCGTGCAGCTGGTGCGACTTGCAGCTCAACATGATGACGCTCCAAGCGTTGCCATAAGCGCGCCGATGGCAACTGGGACATCCCGCCCAGATCTGGTGGACCGTAAGGGACGGCTGCTTGCCAACGACGTCGAGATGCCATCCCTTTATGTCGACCCCCAAGCCGTCGTGGACCGCGACGAAATGGTCGAAAAACTCCGCGCAGTGTTGCCCGAGTTGGACGAGCGGGAGCTGCGTCAGGTGCTGGGCGATAGCAAAAAACGCTTTGCCTGGATCGAACGCGGGCTGGCTCCCCAGGTTGCGCAACAGGTTCACAATCTTGGGCTGCCGGGGCTGGGCTTCCGGCAGGAACTCAAGCGCGCTTACCCCGCAGGTAAATTGGCGGGGCATGTGCTCGGCGGTGTGAACGTCGACAACCGGGCCATTGGCGGCGTTGAACAATATCTTGATGCGCGCGGTCTGGTGGATTCCGTATTGCAGGCGCAGACGACAACGCGCCCTGCAGTGGTGCTTTCCATCGACATGAGTGTGCAGCATGCCCTTGAGGGTGAACTGGCATCTGCTGTCGCGACTTACCACGCCAAGGGCGCCGCTGGCCTCATAATGGATGTCAACACCGGTGAGGTTATCGCATCGGCATCTTTGCCACGGGTAGATCCTGCACGTCCTTTGGTAAATCCAAGCCCAGGGCAGGTCGATCGCTTATCTGCGGGTACCTATGAACTAGGCTCGATCTTTAAAATGATGACGGTTGCTATGGCGTTGGACCGCGGGCAGGCCACGCCGGAAACCATGATCGATGTTTCTCAGCCCTTGAAAATCGGCCGCTTCCAGATCAAGGACCATCACACGGGTACAGGCGCGCTGTCGGTGCGTGATGTGTTCCTGAAATCCTCGAATGTGGGTGCAGGGCATCTGGCCCTTGGTGCAGGCGCTGACGTGCAGCGCGCATTCCTCGCCAGGCTGGGCCTGACGGGGCAACTTGTAACGGAGGCTGGCCCCACGGCGTTTCCAATGCTGCCCAAAACCTGGGGTGAGGCCGAGACGGCGACCATTTCTTTCGGGCACGGCTTGGCGGTCACTCCATTGCAGTTTGCAGCTGCGGCGTCCGCACTGGTCAACGGCGGCACCTACGTCACGCCAACGTTCCTGAAGCGCCACGCAGGGCAGAAGGCCGATGGGCGAAAGGTCATATCACAAGCCGCGAGTGCAGCACTGCGCGAGATGATGGGCGCAAACGTTGCTGAGCCAGGCGGAACTGGACGGCGCGCTGCAGTGAGGGGGTTTGCGGTTGGAGGCAAAACAGGCACCGCTGAGATCGCTGTCAAAGGCCGCTATGACCCCAACGCCGTGATTGCGTCATTTGTAGCGGCCTTCCCTATCGAAAAGCCGCGTTACTTGACCTTGGTACTCATTTATGAACCCGCACGAGCAGGAGCACCGGCAGGGCAAATCACGGCCAGCCGCAACGCCGCGCCGGTTACAAGCCGCCTGATCGGAAGGATCGCGCCACTACTCGATGTGGTGCCAAGTCAGCTGGCCAATAATGGCTAGGGTCCGGACCTGGAGCTTCTGCCGCACGGTTGTGACCCTTTGACCAGCCCGTAGTCCTGTTCCAAACCAACGTGAAACCGTCTATGACAAATGCAGAAACAAGGTGCGTTTGTGGGGCATGCTGCTGCCGGATCTGCGGATCTGTCCGTTGGGCGCAGCGCTCGCGTTTCCAGCCAGGAGCGTGCCGCCAAAAAACAGTTGTCTTATGTTCCCCTCTGCCGGGCGTTATCAGTCATGCTACTTACCCAACTTCTAGGCCCTGAAATTGTTGCGCCTGAGGGGATCGCCCGCCTCTTCGTGACGGGGTTGACGGCTGACAGCCGGCAGGTGGCGCCGGGATTTGTGTTCGCCGCAATGCCCGGCAGCAATGTTGATGGAGCGCGCTTCATCGGCGATGCAGCAGCACGCGGTGCTGTCGCCGTGCTTGTGGGCCCGGGCGCAGCGATGCCCGAAGGCTTGCGTATTCCGAAGCTGACCGCCCCTGATCCACGACGCGCGCTGGCGCTTATGGCTGGGCGGTTCTATCCCAAACAGCCTGAAACAATAGTTGCCGTAACCGGGACCAGCGGCAAAACCTCCGTTGCCGATTTTGCTCGTCAGATCTTTGCGGCGCAGGGATTGAAGGCTGCTTCGCTGGGAACCTTGGGCGTGATCAAGCCGAGCGGCGCAGAATATGGCACGCTGACGACGCCCGATCCCGTCATGCTGCATCGGATGCTCAATGAGTTGGCCGAGGACGGTATCACCCACCTGGCCCTGGAAGCATCTTCGCATGGCCTTGACCAACACCGACTTGATGGTGTTCGCCTGACGGCTGCGGCATTTACCAATCTCGGCCGCGATCATCTCGACTATCATCCGACGGTCGAGGATTACATGGCTGCCAAGCAGCGTCTTTTCACACGGTTGATGCGGCCCGGCCAACGCGCGATCATCAACACTGACGGGGGGATGTCCGAGCAGGTCGCCGATGCCGCGCGGGCACGTGGCCTGGAGGTCTCGACAGTCGGCAGCGCAGGGTGGACGCTTCGGTTGCTCGACGTGATGCGCGATGGGTTTACCCAGGTGCTGCGTCTTGGCATAGACGGGCGCGAGCGAACGGTGCGCCTACCCCTTATCGGTGCATATCAGGTGGAAAACGCGTTGACGGCAGCGGCTCTTGCCATGGCCGTCGGTGTCAGTACCGATGGTACCCTGACAGCGCTTGAAAACCTGCACGGTGTTCCTGGGCGGCTCGATGCCGTCGGGCAGGTCCACGGTGCGCTAGTGGTTGTGGACTATGCGCACAAGCCAGAGGCGTTGAGTGCCGTGCTCACCAGCGTTCGCTCGTTCGCTAGCGGCCGGATCATCTGCGTATTCGGATGCGGCGGCGATCGCGACCGTGGCAAGCGCCCGATCATGGGCCGCATAGCCGTCGAAAAGGCTGACCACGTTATCGTCACCGACGATAATCCGCGAACCGAAGACCCTGCTTCCATTCGGGCAGAGATCCTTTCGCAAGCGCCCGGAGCAGAAGAGATTGCTGACCGCAAGACGGCAATCGAAACCGCAATGGCCATGGCAAAGGCGGGGGATGTGGTCGTGATCGCTGGCAAAGGACATGAAACCGGCCAGATCGTCGGCGACACCGTCCTGCCATTCTCGGACCACGCCGTGGCCCGGGCGGCTATGACGGGGGACAAGGGTTAGTGCCTGAAACGCTCTGGGAAATCGGCGATCTGGTGAAGGCGGCTGGTGGTGAAGCCGATGCCGGCGCATCAAGCAAGGCTGGCGCCCTGACCGGCATTTCAATCGATACGCGGACGCTGTCACCTGGCGAGCTGTTTGTTGCACTGAAGGATCAGCGCGACGGTCACGAATTCGTACCAGCCGCATTCGCAAACGGCGCTGCCGCAGCATTGGTTTGTAAAGAATACAAACGCCAGAGCGGTGACGGAATGCTGATCCGGGTTGCCGATGTCCAAAGCGCATTGGAGAGCATCGCAGTTGCAAGCAGGGCGCGTCTATCAAACAAGGCGCGTGTCATCGCTGTCACCGGCAGCGCCGGCAAGACCACGACCAAGGAAATGCTGCGAACGGCGCTGGAGTCCGTGGCGCCGGGACATGTCCACGCTTCGGTCAAGTCGTTCAACAACCATTGGGGTGTGCCGCTCACGCTGGCGCGCATGCCGGCAGATACGCGCTTTGCCGTGTTTGAAATCGGCATGAGCCACGCGGGCGAGATCACGCCGCTGACCAGGATGGTCCGCCCGGACATAGCGCTGGTGACGACGGTCGAGGCCGCACATCTGGCGGCTTTCTCATCTGTTGAAGAGATAGCGCATGCGAAAGCGGAGATCTTTCAGGGGCTGGCCCCTGGCGGCATTGCCGTGCTCAACCGCGACAACCTATACTATCGCGTCTTGCGGGATGCGGCATCGGCCAAGCCTGGTGTTGACGTCGTTTCCTTTGGAAGCGGGCCTGTGCCGGAGAGGGATGCAGAGGGGTCCGTTACACTCACCGCCGCCACACCGGTGGGTGACGAGGGCGCGACCAACATTCGCGCCCGTTTCAACGGTGTGCAACATGCCCCCAACAATGATGTTTCATTCGCCATTGGTGTCAGCGGCCAACATATGGTGCTCAATGCGCTCGGCGTTGCAGTGGTTCTTCGGGCGGCCGGTGTTGAAGTGGAAACGGCGCTGCCTGCTCTTTCAGGCGTTGGTCCGCCCGTGGGGAGAGGCACACGCGAAGCAATCCCGATCGGGGACGGTTCCCTACTTCTGATCGATGAAAGCTATAACGCCAACCCGGCTTCAATGGTGGCGGCGCTGCGGGCCATGTCTTCCCTGCCGAGGCTGCGGCATCCTCGTCGTATCGCTGTACTGGGGGATATGCTCGAATTAGGAAATGAAGCAGTCCGGCTCCACGCTGAACTGGCGGAGATCGTACTGTCGGCCGATATCGATCTCGTATTTGCGGCCGGGCCCAATATGCGGCATCTGTATTCGCAGCTTCCGCAAGCGCGGCAAGGATCGTGGGCAGAGACGTCGAACGGGTTGGAAGCGGCACTCAAGGATGCACTTGCGGCAGGGGACGCCGTGATGATCAAGGGATCGAACGGATCGCGCATGGCGCCGCTGGTCGATCTTGTCCGTGGGCTCGGCACACGGGCAGCATAGGCAATAGTAGATTTTGGAATGGCCCGAGTGGTGGCCGTCCAGGAAGACGAGGGAAATAAAAAATGCTCTATGAGCTTGTCAATTTCAGCGATCAGCTCAGCCCGCTCAACGTCTTCAAGTATATTACGTTTCGAACTGGTGGGGCGATCTTCACGGCATTGCTTTTTGTCATGCTTTTTGGTCCTGGCATCATCGACATGTTGAGGATCAAGCAGGGCCGAGGGCAGCCGATACGCGCCGATGGGCCGCAAAGCCATCTTGCCAAGGTGGGCACCCCCACGATGGGCGGCTTGATGATCCTGGCAGGCGTTCTGGTGTCAGTGCTGCTGTGGGCAAACCTGTCGAATATGTACGTGTGGACGGTTTTGTTCGTCACGCTCGGTTATGGAGCGATCGGCTTTTACGACGATTATCTCAAGGTGAAGAAGCGAACGTCTTCGGGCTTTTCCGGCAAGATCCGTTTGTTGTTCGAGGCGGGGATCGCTGCTCTTGCAACCTATGTCTTCATGAAGCTCGGGGCTCCGGGTTTTGCTGACGCTTTGACGGTGCCCTTCTTCAAGGATGTACTGATCGACCTGGGACCATTTTTTGTCGTGTTCGGCATGCTGGTGATTGTCGGTGCAGGCAATGCCGTAAACCTGACCGACGGCCTTGATGGGCTGGCAATCGTTCCCGTCATGATCGTCGCCTCGACATTCGGTCTGATCGCCTATCTGTCAGGCCGTGTCGACTTTGCCAAATATCTGCAGATCCATTACGTCGCCGGTGCTGGTGAGTTGGCAATCATTTGTGGTGCGCTAATTGGTGCCGGGCTCGGATTCTTGTGGTTCAACGCGCCGCCCGCGATGATCTTCATGGGCGATACGGGCTCGCTGGCGCTGGGCGGTGCGCTGGGTGCGATTGCGGTGGCTATCAAGCATGAGATCGTGCTGGCGATTGTCGGCGGGCTTTTCGTGCTTGAAACGATGTCGGTCATCATTCAGGTGGCGTCGTTCAAGTTGACAGGCAAGCGGGTGTTCAGAATGGCGCCACTGCACCACCACTACGAACAAAAGGGCTGGAAGGAGTCGACGGTCGTCGTCCGGTTCTGGATCATTTCGGTCATCCTGGCGCTCATTGGCCTTGCAACCTTGAAGCTAAGGTAGTCTCCAGGCTCCAGCCGTTTTATCTAGAGCATGTTCAGTCGAAGTGTACGCGGTTCGGCGTGAAGAACATGCTCAAAAGAAAATAGAGCGCGTTCGCGATTCCGTGAAAAGTGAACGCGATCTAGGGTCTGGGCCTTACGACCATGCACCATGCTCATGATCGCCTCTCATCCGGGGCGTGCTTGCAACAGCGCGCCAGCTGGAACTGCGGTACATTCTTGATATGATTCGCATCACGACGTTCGCAAACAGGCGGGTGGCGGTGTTTGGGCTTGGCGGCTCGGGCCTTGCCGCAGCGCAAGCGTTGAGCGATGGCGGTGCAACGGCCTTGTGCTGGGATGACGGCGCAGCAGGACGCGAGGCGGCAGTTGCAGCCGGCTTTATCGTCGAAGACCTGTCGACGGCGGATTGGTCCACTATTACCGCGCTCATTCTAGCTCCAGGCGTGCCGCTCACTCATCCCGAACCGCACTGGGTGGTGAAAAAGGCGCGTGCGGCTGGATGTGAGATCATTGGCGATGTCGAGCTGTTCTTCCGCCAGCGCGTGCTTGAATGCCCTGAAGCGCCAGTCGTTTGCATTACCGGCACCAATGGTAAGTCCACAACGACGGCGCTCGTGGCGCATATTTTGAGATCGGCGGGTCGCGACGTTCAAATGGGCGGCAACATCGGCAAGGCGATCCTGACACTGGAGCCACCCTCTATCGACAGAACCTACGTTATAGAAATTTCTTCCTTCCAGATTGATTTAACACCCTCACTGGCGCCAACCGTTGGCGTGCTGCTCAACATTTCTCCCGACCATATCGAGCGTCACGGCACGCTCGCCAACTACGCTGACATAAAAGCGCGTGTCATAAACTCGGCAAGAATGGCAGTTGTTGGCGTTGAGGATGGGCTGGCAGATGAGGAACTCAGCGACCGCATCGCGCATGCTGCCGATCATGACGGTGCCCCGGTGTCGATGTTCTCGCGCCGTCGTGCGCAAACCAGCCTCGTGACCTATTGCGAGGACGCAAAGCTGCAGCGGTTTGTGCCGCTCGGAAATGGTTTCGGAATTCTTGAAGTTCTAACCGATGTAAGCGGCATCGCGTCCCTGCGCGGGGCACACAATCAGGAGAATGCCGCGGCCGCATTCAACATCTGTGAGTGGCTGGGGCTCGCGCATGACCAGATCGGCGCGGGGATGAAGACCTATCCTGGTCTCGCCCACCGCATGGAAGAAGTCGGCCGCGCAGGCGATGTGCTGTTCATCAACGACAGCAAGGCAACCAATGCCGAGGCTGCCGAGAAGGCACTGTTGTCATTCCCCTCCGACATTTATTGGATACTTGGCGGCAAGCCGAAAGAAGGCGGCATTGCCATGCTGGAGCCGCTCTTTGAACGTGTTGCAAAAGCCTATTTGAT
>JBKEAX010000176.1:0-3418 GCA_047972825.1 Hyphomicrobiaceae bacterium
AACGTGCCCGGCGTTTTGAATTCGTCGCGTTCGATCAACTCGATCGTCAATTCAGTGGCAGGTTCAGATTGATCCGGCCACCGTAGGCTTCGCTATCGCTGGCGCCGATGCCGTCGTAGAAGCCCTCGCCCTTGAGCGACAGCCCGCTGGGCAATGCAACAGTGATGCCTGCTTCGATGCGGGCGCGAACATCATCGTTGGAGCCGGTCGGTCGTCCGGTTTCAAGGTCAACGATCTCCGCTTTGTCGAAATCCCAGATACCCATGATCCCGAACTCTGGCGTTATCGTTGTGCCGCCAGCACCATGGATCGTATAGGCGAACTTCGGACCGAATGTCAGCCGGCCCAGCGAGATGGTCTGGCTCGGTATCGCGATGTCCAGACTGTCGGTATAGGCTTTCTGTTTCTCGTGGAAATAGATCACGCCCACATGCGGCTGCACGGAGAAATTGCCGAACCGGTAATCTCCCGTCAAACGTGCTCGGCCGAGCCAGCGTTCCGTCTCGAAGTCGTCCTCATAAAAGCCAAGCGGATTGACCTTGTTGTCGGACTGTCCCCATGCGAACCGGCCATCGAATATCAGTGTGTCCGTCAGCCGGGCCACAACGTAGGGTCCGACGAGCCAGCCGTTGCCGCGCACGGCGAAACCCTCGAAGTTGTCCGTCTCTTCGGAATGGTCGAACTGTGCGAGAAGTCCTACGACCAGCGACGGCGACAGGTGATAGTCGATGCCCAGATAGAACAGGCCGAGTGTATTTGCTGTTCCGTCTGTGCGGTTGCGCGACCATTGTCCCGATGCCCAGATGTCGAAGCCTGAGCAGGGTTGCGCATCGCTGGGGCCGGTTCCGTCTAAGCGCTCCGCGGGTTCACCGTCCCGTTTTTTGCGCGATGCCGACATTTGCCGCAGGCTTGTCGAAAAATTCAGGCTTTGTGAATCTGGCGTGCCGTCACCTCCAACCGTTACCGGTGCGCCGCCATTGCCGCAGCCCGTCATACGGCTCACCAGATCAGGATCGCTCGCCGTGATCTGGTCAGCGCGGCGACTCATGAAGTTGGCAATGATGCGGCTGGTGCGCGCACGCACCTGACTGGGGTCGAAGTTGATCGTCACTGTGTTGCTGGATTGCGGTGTGGTCTGGTCGCTATCGGCAGATGCCGTGTTGGAGATCGAGCCGTTGCTCAAGTCGCTCTCCATCACCGTATAACTTGCAGTACATGTGGTTGAGGTGTTGGGATCCAGCGTGTTGACCGGGCAGCTTTCATCACTCGTCAATGGATCGTCGAGTGAAATGTTGGTTAGCGTGATGTTGCCGGTGTTGGTGATGGCGATCTCGTAGTCCAGCACATCTCCCACCATGCTGTAGGCCGTTGCCGTTGAACTCTTGACCACCGACATGCCCGGTGTCTGGGTGATTGGAATGCTGAGCGAGTCTGTTGCGTCGGGTGCCTCGTTGGAGGAGGCGGTTACGTTGTTGGTCAGATTGCCGCCGGCGTTCATCTCGGCGAGTGTCACAGTGTGCTGCGCCGTACAGGTCATGGTGTTGGCGCCCGGAGCCGGGGGCAGCGAGGCGGCTGGGCAACTGACAGATCCGTCAATGTTGTCATCGATTAGGGAGATCCCCGTCAGTGTGATGTTACCTGTGTTGGTCACCAGATAGCTGTAGGGCACGACCTGATTGGCCGCTGTCACCGACGTCGTCGTCGATGATTTCGCAACCGTCATACGTGGGTCGTTCAAGATGAAGGTTGGCTGCACGGTTTGGTTGCCGCCCGTGACGTTGATCGTGCACACACTGTTGCCTGGTCCCGAAAGACTCGTGCAACCTGACCAACCCGTGAACATCGATCCGGCGGATGCTGTTGCCGTCAAGGTGCGCGTTGTGCCGTTTGCAACCGTCTCCGAGCATGCCCCAGAGCTGGTACCCGCTGTGCTGGTGCAGTTGATGGTGCTGGGCGATGCGCCGGTGATGCTGCCAGCGCCGTTGCCCTGGCCACTGACGGTAAGCGTGCGGTTGACAGCGGTCGAATACGTTAGCGAAGCGTTGCTCACCCGGAAATCGACTCCAGGACAAGGCCAGTTCACGTCGTAGCTGGTCAGGTACTGGATCGAGATGCTACCGGAACTGTTCGCTATAAGGGCTTGAGGCACCGTTACGGTGAGGTTGCCGACGGCTTGGCATTGTGGAATGCCGATATATGACGGGTAGACCGTACCGACGTTCATCGTCGTGGTGCCGTTGCTGATCCTAACGGTGATTGACTCAGACGAATCACCGAGATCGCCGTAGGCACGGAATCTTAGAGTAGCATTGCCAGAAATGTTCGTGTCGAGGCCGGTGACATTGACGTAACTGGTATTGCATCCGGCGCCATTGCAGCCCGCGTTGGGAACCGAGTAGGTCACCGCGAAGGCTTTGTCTGGAACTGCTGAAAGCAAGGCTAAAAACAAAGAAGCGAATAGCGCACGCAAAACCGCGCGCTCGCGACGTATCATCATAATACGATCCCCACCCAAATTATTTTTATTGTGGCTTCCGTCCGCGAACCGGACGTACTGAAACGCTACTGAACGAAGAGCGTTTGGGCGTGATCGGCTCCACCGCAAATAGGCGTTCTGCCTTGGGGAGGGATCTGCATCCCGAACAGGAATTAACTAAAAATTAAACTATGCATAACTGGCAGGCCGGCTACCGATCCTATCAAGCGAATTTGCCCGGCAACCTGTGAGTAGGGAGGGAGGTATTCGATATTGTGGCGCTGTCACCACAGAAAAGCCGTATAATTGCAACGTGAACGCCGCAAGCTGTGACGTCGCAGATATAGATTTCGGGTTTCCAGCTCCGGCACAGAACGAATCGATACGTGCACTTTTGATCGAATTCGTTTTCATCGCGGCATCGCCGTAGCGCGCAAGGGGCTGGGCCCTGAAGTAGTTGCGTTACCGTTACCGCAGCACTCAGTCATCAGATTGGTTTCGTTTGCATAAATGAAAAACGCCCGCTGGGGACAGCGGGCGTTGGGTGGTGCCGATCCAGGAGGAACAAGACCGGCACCGGGCTTGAAATTTGGCCAGCTCTTTACTGAGTGTTGCCCTGTGCCTGAGGCGCCTGGGGAACCTGAGCCTGCGGGGCCTGGGGCTGACCCTGAACCTGGGCCTGCTGACCGTAAGGTCCGTACCCATAGGGAGCTGGGCCATAGGCAGGAGCGTAACCATAGGGAGCGCCATAGCCATAGGGTGCGCCGTAGCCGTAAGGAGCGCCGTAGCCACCGTAGGGTGCGCCGTAATAGCCGTTGTAGCCATTGCCACGGCCGGACATGTTGCCACCGAAGTTCATCGAGAAGTTGCCTGAACCCGAACCATCTCCCCAGCCGTTGCCCCAACCATTGTTATTCCACGGACCACCCCAGCCCCATGCGC